>DASVED010000211.1:0-19375 GCA_036380775.1 Actinomycetes bacterium | reverse complement strand
CAGACGGCGAACGTGGCAGGCCCCCCGGCACTCAGGACTCCTTCCGTGTCCCGGTGCGCGGCCAGCCAGCCGCCGCGGGTGTGCGCGTCGAAGGCCATTGCCACCTCGAGTCGTGAGCCGACGGTGTGGTGGCTCGCAGCGGCGAGCACCGCGCCCCACGGGTCGATCGGCGTGACTGGTGAGTCCGAGCCGAGGGCCAGCACGACGCCGGCCCGGCGCATCGCCGCGAACGGGTTGAGAGACAGTGCTCGCTCGGCGCCCAGCCGCTGGGCGTACATCCCGACCTCGCCGCCCCAGAGCCGGTCGAAGGCCGGCTGGACCGAGGCCACGACGCCGAGCCTGGCCAGGACCCCGACAGCCTCCGGCGACACCATCTCGACGTGCTCGACGCGGTGCCGGGCGGACCGCACGCGGTCGTCCCCGAGCTGCTCGCCGGCCAGGGCGAAGCCTCCGGCCACGGCGTCGAGCGCTCCGTCGCCGATGGCGTGGAAGCCCGCCTGCAGGCCCGCCGCCGTGCAGGCGACCACGTGGTCGCGGACTGCCGGCTCGTCGAGGTAGCCGTGCCCGCGGTGGTCGGCGTCGGCGTACGGGGCGCGCAGGGCAGCGGTGTGCGAGCCGATGGAGCCGTCGGCGAACAGGTCGCCGGCGGCGCCCACCGCTCCGAGCTGCCGGGCACGGGCGACGCCCTCCGCTCCCAGCTCGCCCCAGTAGGCGACCACCTCAGGAGCCGGCTCGTCGCGGGCCAGCTCCAGCAGGGCCGTGAGGTCCTCTGCGCTGGAGATGTCCGGGCCCGAGAGCTCGTGCACGCACCCCACGCCGAGCGAGGCGGCCCGGTCCAGCGCGGCCCGTTGCACCGCGCGGCGCTGCCGGGATGTCACCGACTCGCGCGCGACCCGGCGGACGACATGGTGGGCGGCACGCGACAGGTGGCCCGCGTCGGTGAATCCGGCCTCGCCACGGACCTCCGGGACCGCGGCCAGGAGGGCCGAGGACACGACGGCCGAGTGGACGTCGACGCGCGACAGGTAGACCACGCCGCCGTACGACGCCCGGTCGAGCTCCTGCCTCGTCGGCGGGCGCTGCTCCGGCCACGCTGTCTCGTCCCAGCCGTGACCCAGCACGATGCCGCCCCGGGCTCTTCGTCCGGCGCTCTCCACCCGGCTCAGGCAGTCGGCCAGGGAGGTGGCCGCGGTCAGGTCGAGGCCGGTCAGTGCGAGCCCGGTCGACGTCGCGTGGACGTGGGCGTCGACGAAGGCGGGGGTCACCAGTGCGCCGGCCAGGTCGACCTGGTGATCGGCCTGGTCGGTCCAGCGCTCGGGCTCGTCGCCGACCCAGACGACCGCGTCTCCCCGGACCAGGACAGCGGTGGCGGTCGGGTGGTCCGGGCTGCGGACCAGGCCGTGGTGGTAGAGCGTCGTCGACATCGCCGGCAAGTCTGTCAGGACGCTCGCGACGTCAGCGCTCCAGCCGTCGCTCGAACAGCGCGCGGACGCCGGGCTCGCTGCGCAGCAGGTCAAGGGCCTGCTGCGCGTGCCCGGGCACGTAGCCGTTGCCGATCAACATCGTGACGTCGGCAGCCAGCCCCTCGGCGCCCAGCGCGGCGGCGGAGAAGGACGTCGCCATCGAGAAGAACACCACCGTGCCGCCGGACGCAGTGGCGAGGATCGCGCCGTGCTCGCAGCCCGGGACGTCGACGCAGACGACGGTGACGTCGGCAGGCCCCCCGATCGCTGCCTCGACGGCGGCCGAGAGCCCGACCGGGTCGCGGGCGTCCGCCACCGCGACCGTGGTTGCCACGCCGCTGTCGCGCAGCAGGTCCGCTTCGTGCTGCCCCGGCACGATGCCGACGGTCCGGCTCGCGCCCGCTCGTCGGGCAGCGGCCAGCGACAGCGAGCCGCTCTTGCCGGCTCCCCCGACCACGGCCACCGACGGGGCCTCGTAGCCCCCCACGACGCGTGCGGTGAGGGCGGGCGCCCCGCAGACGTCCAGGACGGCCATCGCCAGGTCCCCGGGGATGTCGTCGGGCAGCACGGCGGCGATCGAGCGCGCGAAGAGGATGGCGTGCCCGGCGGCGGGCACCTGCTCGGAGCGTCCGTCCCAGCGGCTCAGGCCGTCGGTCAGCCGCAGCGGCGTGAGCGACAGGGAGACGAGGGTCGCGACCCGGTCTCCGACCGTCAGGCCCAGCGGGGACTCAGGGCCGGCCTCCTCGACCACACCGACCAGCATGCCGCCGGACCCGGTCACCGGGTTCTGCATCTTGCCCCGCTGGGCCACGATGTCGAGCACCTCGCGACGTACCGCAGCGCCGTCACCCGCGTGCTTGGTCGCGAGCTGGCGGAAGGATGCGGCGTCCAGGTTGAGCCGTTCCACCCCGATCCGCACCTCGTCCGGTGCGATCTCCGGGCGGTCGTCCAGGCGATCGGCGGCCTGGGGCAGCGCGCCGGGCGGGCTGAGGACCCGGTGCAGGCCGACGGGCGACGAGGGCTGGATAGGCGTCACGAACGGAGATCTTACGGCGAGGCGTTGGATTCACCGAACGTCCTCCCGTAGCCTGGTGCGACATCGGGAAGACCTCCGTCCTCCCGGCGCCGTGACCCCCGAGGAGCCTCCGCATGACCGCGACCGCTGACGTCCGGCCCGACGCCCCCCGCGGCGGGACAGACGGCGCAGACCTGGGCCTCGAGCAGCCCTACGCGTACCGCCGCCAGGAGCTCGTGGAGCCCGACTGGCGCCGGCTGCCCGGCTTCCGCGACGTCACCGCCGAGGAGTGGGCGAGCGCCCAGTGGCAGCGGGCGCACTGCGTCAAGAACGTGAAGCAGCTGCGCGACCTGATGGGCGACCTGCTCGAGGACCGGTTCTACGCCGACCTCGAGCGTGACCAGGCCGAGCGCGCCACCATGTCGATGCTGATGCCGCCGCAGATGATGAACACGATCGTCCCGACCGGACCGGCGGACGGGCGGACAGACAGTCAGGCATGGACCGATGCGTTCTACGCCGACCCCGTCCGCCGCTACATGCTCCCTGTGTTCTCCGACCGGAGGACCGACTGGCCCAGCCACCCGCACGCCACGCGCGACTCGCTGCACGAGCACGACATGTGGGTGGCCGAGGGTCTCACCCACCGCTACCCGACGAAGGTGCTGGCCGAGCTGCTGCCGACCTGCCCGCAGTACTGCGGGCACTGCACCCGGATGGACCTGGTCGGCAACTCGACGCCGGTGATCGACAAGCTGAAGTTCGACCTGAAGCCGGTCGACCGCTACGACGCGATGATCGACTACCTGCGCCGCTCCCCCGGCGTGCGCGACGTGGTGGTGTCCGGTGGCGACGTCGCCAACATGCCGTTCAAGAACCTCGAGGCGTTCGTCGCCCGGCTGCTCGACATCGAGAACATCCGTGACATCCGGCTGGCCACGAAGGCGCTGATGGGCCTGCCGCAGCACTGGCTGCAGGACGACGTCCGCGCCGGCATGGAGCGGCTGGCGACGGTTGCGCGCGCCCGCGGCGTGCACCTGGCGATCCACACCCACGTCAACAACGCCGCGTCGGTGACTCCGCTGGTGGCCGATGCCACCAAGGCGATGCTCGAGGCAGGCGTGCGCGACGTGCGCAACCAGGGCGTCCTCATGCACGGCGTGAACGCCACGACGACCGACCTGCTGGACCTGTGCTTCTCGCTCCTCGACGGCGCCGGGATCATGCCCTACTACTTCTACATGTGCGACATGATCCCGTTCTCGGAGCACTGGCGGGTGTCGGTGCGGGAGGCTCAGAAGCTGCAGCACGGGATCATGGGATACCTGCCGGGCTTCGCGACGCCGCGGATCATCTGCGACGTGCCCTACGTGGGCAAGCGCTGGGTGCACCAGATCGAGGAGTACGACGAGGACCGTGGCATCTCGTACTGGACCAAGAACTACCGCACCGGGATCGAGAAGACCGACCCTGACGCGCTGAGCAGGCGGTACGAGTACTACGACCCGATCCACACCCTGCCCGAGACCGGCCAGGCATGGTGGCGCGAGCACGGCCCCCAGCTCGACCACGGCGCGGCCGCCGACCGGGCGGCGGCCTCCCGGGCCGCAGCAGCGGACCAGGCCCGGGTCGCGCCCCTCGGGTGAGAGCTGGTCGCGTGCGGGTCGTCAGCCCTGGGCGGGCACCGATCGGTTGGTGACGTCGATCGGCTCGCCCCCAGCGTTCAGCCGGCTCGCAGTGTCATCGGCGTCCATGTGGCGCAGCCGGTGTGCGAGACCCACGATCACCTTGCGCATCAGCGTGGGGTTGCTCTCGAGGGTCGCCCAGAATCGCTGCCGTCCGATGACCATGAGCTCCACGGGGCTCGTCGACACCACGGTCGCGTCGCGCGGGGCCGGGTCGATCACGGCCAGCTCGCCGAAGGAGTCCCCCGGACCGAGCTTCGCGACCTCGGCTCCGCCGCGCTGGACCGCCAGCTCGCCCTCGATCACCAGCCAGAACTCCTCGCCCGGTGTGCCGTCGACGATGACGGTGTGCCTGGCCGGGTAGCGCAGATGGTCGGCCTGCTTGACCATCACGTCCAGCTCCTTCTTCGACATCGACGCGAAGAGGGGGACCGACTTCAGCCGGTCGATGTACAGGTCCTTGGACATGCGGCAGCCTCCGTGGCGGGATTGTGCTAGCCACTGGACTCCCGCCCCGCGCCGGTGTCAACCAGAACGGCGATATGTCCGGACCTCGACCCGATCAGCTGGGCTTGCGGAAGATCTGGGTGGCCCAGAGCTGCCCGCCGGACTCCACCACGCCGACACCCACTGCCCGCATCCGCGGGTCGAGGATGTTCGCACGGTGCGGCGCCGATCCCATGAGGGCCTGGTGGAGGCCGCGCACGGAGTACGCGACCCCGACGTTCTCGGCGATGGCCGACCAGCAGCAGATCACGCCGAAGTTGCTGGTGTGGAAGAGGGCCCGTTGCGCGGACATCTGGCGAGAGTGCTGGCGGGCGTAGCTGGACAGCTCGGCGGACAGGCGCAGCGGCCGCAGGCCGTGGGCCGTGCGGGCGGAGTTGACGCGGTCGAGGAGCTTGCCCTCCCGGGTCGTCACCGCCGAGGCGGTGGGAGCACCGACCAGGCCGGTGGTAACCATCATGAGAACAGCGGCGGAGAGGGACAGGACAGACAGTCTGAGACGCACGGTTCGTCCTTCGGCAGGGGACAGAACTTCCCCCGTGCGGCCGATTGCATACCCCCCGGCCGGGACGTTTATCCCTCATTCCGGCAGGTTTGTACAAGTCCGACAGGCTCAGTTGGGGCAGTCCTGACCTGACCCGGGCTCAGACGTGAAGGGGTCTTGACTCGTAGGGGGTGCTCAGCACGATCGTCGTCCGGGTCGAGACGTTGGCCTCGGCCCTGATCCTGGCGAGCAGCGCCTCGAGGTCCGAGGGGGCCCGGACCCGCACCTTCAGGATGTAGCTCTCCTCCCCCGCCACCGAGTGGCAGGCCTCGATCTCCGGCAGGCCGCGCAGCCGCTCCGGGGCGTCGTCCGGCGCGCTGGGGTCGATCGGGCGGATCGAGATGAACGCGGTGAGCGCCAGGTCGACGGCCTCCGCGTCCACCACGGCGACGTACCCCCGGATCGCCCCGCGCTGCTCCAGGCGGCGTACCCGCTGGTGCACGGCCGAGGTGGACAGCCCGGTGGCCTTCGCCAGATCGGTGTAGCTCATCCGGCCGTCGCGGGCCAGCAGGGCGACGATCCGGCGGTCCAGGTCCTCCACGCGACACACCGTAACCGCCGCGGCGGCGCGGGCGCCGGGAACGCCACGGCCGCCGGGGCAGGGACCTCGCGATCCTCGCCCCGGCGGCCGGGTCAAGCCGTCAGCGAACCTGACGGATCGTGCCGTCCGGCGTGCGGACGTACTTCACGGCCGGGCCGAGGGCGACTGAGCCGTCCTTGCCCGCCCTGGCCGCGGACTCGTACGAGGTCCTGGTCAGGGAGCCGGCCTGACGGCCGTGCTTCCCTCCCGAGGACGACGAGGCGTCCGCCGCCGGAGCGGGTAGGGCCACGACGCCCACCGTGCCGACCGCAAGGGTCAGCAGGAGAGCGGCGCGACGCCCCACCGTTGTGCTGCACAGGACCGTGCGCATCGAGTAACTCCCGTCCGAGGTGCCGGTGCACCCGACCCCTCGGTCGGACACGCCCGGCGCGACGGACAAGCCGGTCTCGCCACTCACTCCCCCCGCTGCCTAGGCGACCGGATGTCTCCGTGCCCGCCTCCCACCGGCATCTGCCGGGGGAAGGCTGGTCGGTGAGGGCAGCAGGGATCACCGTGTCCCGTCCACGCCGCCAGGACGGCGGCGCAGGGGTCACATCGGCATGCCGGTGGCGCCGCTTGAGCGGAGGCAGTCAGCCGCGTTGCAGGTGGCGGCCGATGACCATCCGCTGGACCTGGTTGGTTCCCTCGACGATCTGCAGCGCCTTCGCCTCGCGCATCAGCCGCTCGACCGGGAAGTCCTGCACATAGCCGTAGCCCCCGAGCACCTGGACGGCGTCGGTGGTGACCCGCATGGCCATGTCGGTGCAGAAGAGCTTGGCCATCGCTGCCTGCTTGCCGAACGAGTCCCCGCGGTCCCGCCGACGCGCCGCCTCGAGGTAGAGCGCGCGGCCGGCCTCGACGCCGGTCGCCATGTCGGCCAGGAGGAACGACATCCCCTGGAAGTCCATCAGCACCCGGCCGAACTGACGGCGCTCCATAGCCCAGCCCAGCGCCACGTCGAGCGCGTTCTGGGCGATCCCCACGGCGCAGGCGGCGATGCCCAGCCGGCCGCCGTCCAGGGCCGCCAGGGCGATCTTGAAGCCCTGGCCCTCCTCGCCCATCAGCCGGTCCGCGCCGACCCGAGCGTCGTCGAAGCGCATCTGGGCGGTGGTCGACGCGCTGAACCCCATCTTGCGCTCCGGCTCGGCGGCCGAGACGCCCTCGGTCGTCCCGTCGACGAGCAGGCAGGAGATCCCCCTCGAGCCCTCGTCGGACGTGCGGCACAGCAGGCTGTAGAAGTCTGCCTCGCCGCCGTGGGTGATCCAGGCCTTGGTCCCGTTCACGACATAGTCGCTCCCGTCGCGGACCGCCTTCGTGGCCAGCGCCGCGGCGTCGGAGCCGGACTGCGGCTCGGACAGGCAGTACGCCCCGAGGAGCTCGCCGCCGATCATGTCCGGCAGCCACCGCTCGCGCTGCTCGTCCGTGCCGAACGCCGCCAGCGGGTAGCAGGACAGCGTGTGGACGCTGACACCCTCGGCGACGGACGCCCACACGGTGGCCAGCTCCTCGACCACCTGGAGGTACACCTCGTAGGGCTGCCCTCCCCCGCCGTGCGCCTCGTCGTAGGGCAGGCCGAGCAGCCCCGCCTTGCCCAGGGTCCGGAAGACCTCACGCGGGAAACGGCTCTCTGCCTCGTACGGCGCGACACGCGGCGCCAGCTCCTCCCGGGTGAGCTGCCGGGTCAGGTCGAGGAGCTCGCGCGCCTCGTCGGTGGGCAGGTGACGCTGGACCGGCACTCGGTTTCCTCTCGCTAGCCGGGAAGGACGGCGACGTCACGGTCGGTGACGTTGAGCCGCTCGATGCCGTCGTCGGTGGCGACCACGATGTCCTCGATCCTCGCCCCGTGCTGGCCCGGGAGGTAGATGCCCGGCTCGATCGAGAATGCCATCCCCACCTCGAGCACGGTGCGGTTGCCTTCCACGATGTAGGGCTCCTCGTGCGTCTCGACACCGATCCCGTGGCCGGTGCGGTGCACGAAGTTCTCGCCGTAGCCCGCTGCCGAAATGACGGCCCTCGCCGCCGCGTCGACCGACTCGGCAGTCACTCCGGGGCGGGCGTGCTCACAGGCCGCGACCTGGGCCTCGTGCAGGACGGAGAAGTAGTCCCGGAACAGGCTGGGCGGCTCGCCGAGGGAGTACATGCGGGTGCAGTCCGAGCAGTAGCCCTCGTCCGTCGTCCCGCCGATGTCCACGACGACGACGTCACCGCGTTGGAGAACCCGGTCACCCACCTCGTGGTGAGGAGACGCACCGTTGGGGCCGGAGCCGACGATGACGAAGTCGACCGTCTCGTGCCCCTCGGCAAGGATCGCCGCCGCGATCTCCCGGCCGGCCTCGCGCTCGGTCAGGCCCGGCCTGAGGAACTCCGCCATCCGGGTGTGCACCCGGTCGATCGCCTGCCCCGCGCGGCGCAGTGCGTCGACCTCCTCGGACGACTTGCGCATCCGCAGGTCACTGAGGACCTCCGATGCGAGGCTCTGCTCCGCACCCGGGAGCGCGTCGCGGAACCGGAGGACCTGCTCGGCCCACATCCGGTTGGCCAGCCCGACCCGCCGGGGCTCCGTGAGCCGGGAGGCCGCCGTGGCGTAGGGGTCCTCGGTCTCCGCCCAGCCGACGACCTCGATGCCGAGGGACGGGACGGCCGAGGCCTCGACGGCGGGGACCTCCAGCTGTGGCGCCACGAGGAAGGGCTCGCCGTCGGCCGGCAGCACCAGGCAGGTGAGTCGCTCCAGGGGCAGCGCCTCGTAGCCGGTGAGCCAGCGCAGGTCCGGCCCAGGGGTGATGAGAAGGGCGTCCAGGCCCGCCCCGGCCACCGCCTTGCGGGCATGTGACAGTCGATCGGGCGACACGGCACGGGCAGTCATGCGGGCCAATCTAACGTGGCGCCCTGCGGAGCCTTCGAGATGGCACCTGAGGCACCGTCTGGCAGGCTCGGCGCCGTGACCCCACCTGTGAAGCAGCCGGGCCGGCTCCTCCTGCTGGACACGCCCTCGCTCTACTTCCGGGCCTTCTTCGGCGTCCCGGACTCGATCACCGCGCCGGACGGGACCCCGGTGAACGCCGTGCGCGGGCTGCTCGACTTCATCGCCCGGCTGGTCACCGACCGTGGTCCCACGCACCTCGTGGCGGCGATGGACGCCGACTGGCGGCCGGCGTTCCGGGTGGCGGCGATCGCCTCCTACAAGGCGCACCGGGTGGCGCAAGGTGACGAGGAGGACGTCCCGGACCCGCTGGTGCCCCAGGTCGCGATCATCGAGGAGGTGCTCGAGGCGCTCGGCACCCCAGTGTTCGGCGTGCCGGGCTACGAGGCGGACGACGTCATCGGGACGGTCGCCACCCGCTCGCAGCGGCCGGTCGACGTGGTCACCGGCGACAGGGACCTCTTCCAGCTGGTCGACGACGCGCGCGGCGTGCGGATCCTCTACACGGCCCGCGGTGTCGGGCGGGCCGAGGTGATCGACGAGGCGGCGGTCACGGCCAAGTACGGCATCCCCGGACGCTCGTACGCGGACTTCGCGACCCTGCGGGGCGATCCTAGCGACGGGCTGCCCGGGGTCCCTGGCGTCGGGGAGAAGACCGCGGCCGCGTTGGTGACGCGGTACGGCTCCCTCGAGGGAATCCTGGCGGCGCTGGACGAGGGCGACACCGCGATGCCGGCCGGGGCACGCGCGAAGCTCTCGGCCGCCCGCGACTACCTGGCGGTGGCGCCGGTCGTGGTGGCGGTGGCCAAGGACGTGCCCGTGCCGACGTACGACGACGCCATCCAGGCGGTGCCCCGCCACCCCGAACGCCTCCTGGAGCTCTCCGAGCGCTGGGGACTCGACAGCTCCCTCAACCGCGTGCTGACGGCCTTCGGCACCGTCGCCCGGCCTCAGCCGACCGCGGAGTAGGCGACCACGCCGCGGCGGAGCAGGTCCGCCGCCCTGCGGGCAGCGTCTCCCACGCCTGAGGCCGCCGTCTCGTCGAGCACCCGGGCGGCCACGGCGATCTGTCCGAGCAGGTCGACCACCTGCTTGGTCCAGCGCACGAAGTCACCGGCTTGCAGCTCGGCATCGCGCAGGACCGCGTCCAGCGAGTCGCCCGACGCCCACCGGTAGGTCGCCCAGACGAAGCCCAGGTCGGGCTCCCGCGGCCCGTCGATGCGGTGGCTGTGCTCCCGCTCCTCGAGGCCTGCCCAGATCCGGACCGTCTCGGCGAGGGCGTCCCGAGCCGGTCCCCGCGGGAGCCTCGGCTCCGGCGCGTCCTCCGGCTGGCGCGACTCGAACACCAGGGCGGACACGCAGGCCGCCAGCTCGGCCGGCGCCAGACCGTCCCAGACCCGGTGCCGGAGGCACTCGGCGGTGAGCAGGTCCAGCTCGGTGTAGATCGCCCCTAGCCGCCGGCCCTCGGGCGTGACCGACTCGCCCTCGAGGTAGCCCAGCTCGTCCAGGAGGGCGCAGATCCGGTCGAAGGTGCGGGAGATGGTGTGCGTGCGGTTGCGGACCCGCCTCTGCAGCGCGTCCGTCTCGCGGGCCAGCCGCGCGTGGCGCTCGGCCCAGCGCGCATGGTCCTCGCGCTCCGCGCACCCATGGCAGGGATGCGCCCGCAGCCGTTCGCGCAGCCGCAGCAGCTCGGCGTCGTCCGCCGCGGCCGAGCGCTCCCGGCGGGCCCGCGTCGGGGGCGTCTCGGCCAGCCCGGTGTTCCGCAGGGTCGACGCGAGGTCACGGCGCTCGGCCGGGTTGCGTGCGTTGAACGACTTGGGGATCCGCAGCTTCCGCAGCGACTCCACCGGGCTCGGGAAGTCGACCGCGGAGAGACGGCGCACCTGCCGCTCGGCGGTGAGGACGGTGGGCCGGGGGCCGTCGGCGCCGCCGTTGAGGCCCGGGTCGAGCACGACGACCAGCCCGCCCCGGCGACCGGCCGGCACATGGATCACGTCGCCCGGGCGCAGCCGTTCCAGGGAGGCGGTGGCCGCCGCGCGGCGGTTCGCGGCACCCGACCGGGACAGGTCTGCCTCCCGGTCGGAGAGGGCGCGGCGCAGGGCGGCGTACTCCGTGAAGTCACCCAGGTGGCAGGTCATCGCGTCGCGGTAGCCGTCGAGGCCCTCCTCGTTGCGCCGGATCTGGCGGGCCAGTCCGACGACAGCGCGGTCGGCCTGGAACTGGGCGAACGAGGACTGCAGGAGTCGCCGGGCCCGCTCGCGGCCGAACTGCCCGACCAGGTTGACCGCCATGTTGTAGGACGGGCGGAAGCTGCTGCGCAGCGGATAGGTCCGGGTGCTGGCCAGGCCGGCCAGCGACTCCGGCTCGAGCTCGGAGGACCAGACCACGACGGCGTGACCCTCGACGTCGATGCCGCGGCGCCCGGCCCGGCCGGTCAGCTGCGTGTACTCCCCGGGTGTCACGTCGGCGTGGCTCTCGCCATTCCACTTCACCAGCCGTTCGAGCACGACGGACCGGGCCGGCATGTTGATGCCCAGAGCCAGCGTCTCGGTGGCGAACACCGCCCGCACCAGGCCGCGCACGAACAGCTGCTCGACGACCTCCTTGAACGTCGGCAGCATGCCGGCGTGGTGGGCGGCGACACCGCGCTCCAGACCGGCGAGCCACTCGTGGTAGCCGAGGACCGCCCGGTCCTCCTCCGGGATGTCCGCGCATCTCGCTGCCACGAACTCCCGCACCTCGTCCCGCTCGCCGGGCTGGAGCAGGCGCAGCCCCGAGCGCAGGCACTGGGCCACCGCCGCGTCGCAGCCGGCCCGGCTGAAGATGAAGGTGATGGCCGGCAGCAGCCCCTCGGCGTCCAGGCGCTCGACCACCTCGACGCGGGACGGTGCCGACATGGTGCGTGGCCGCCGGCCGCCCCGCTGCGGGCGGCGGTCCCCCGTCCGAACCGCTCGCAGCTGCTCCCGCGACAGCCGCACCAGCTCCGGGTTGACCCGGGCTTTTTGCTCGTCCCCTACGAACAAGTCGTAGAGCCGGTGGTTCGCCATCACGTGCTGCCACAGCGGGACCGGCCGGTGCTCCTCGACGATGACGACGGTGTCCCCGCGGACGGTGACCAGCCAGTCCCCGAACTCCTCGGCGTTGCTCACGGTCGCCGACAGCGACACCAGACGCACCGACTCGGGGAGGTGGATGATCACCTCCTCCCACACGGCACCGCGGAACCGGTCGGACAGGTAGTGCACCTCGTCCATCACCACATAGCCCAGGCCCCGGAGGGTCGGCGACCCGGCGTACAGCATGTTCCGCAGGACCTCCGTCGTCATCACGACGACGGGTGCCTCACCGTTGACCGAGTTGTCGCCGGTCAGCAGACCGACGGCGTCCGCGCCGTACCGGCGGACCAGGTCGGCGTACTTCTGGTTCGACAGGGCCTTGATCGGCGTCGTGTAGAAGCACTTGCGGCCCTCCCGAAGCGCCAGGTGCACCGCGAACTCGCCCACCACGGTCTTCCCGGCCCCGGTCGGCGCGGCCACGAGCACGCCGTTTCCCACCTCCAGGGCCTCGCAGGCGCGGACCTGGAACGGATCGAGGCCGAAGGGGTAGTGGCTGCTGAACGAACCGAGAGCCGAGGCCCCGGCGTTCATGGCGTTCATAGGGCCAATCTACGGGGCCGGCGTCGGCCCCTCGGGATCCGCCGCGTAGACGACGAGGGCATCCGGTACCGCGTCGCAGGTGACCGGGAGCAGGGCGACCCGCTCGCCGTCGGCGTAGGCCGTCACGCCGTCCGCGACCAGCGTCACGCTGCGGGCGCGACGGACCGTGACAGCCGGGTGGGCCACGTGCTTGCCGGTGTAGACGGTCGGGAAGACCCGGATGAACTCGGGCTTGGAGATCGGCCCCAGCACGGTGAGGTCCAGCAGGCCGTCGTCGAGCTGTGCACCGGGGCACACCAGCATGCCTCCGCCGTAGGACCGTCCGTTGCCGACCGCGACGAGCATGCCCTCGGTCTCCCACCGCTCGCCGTCGAGCTCGAGGACGTACGGGATCGGCCGGAACGTCCGCAGCTCGGCGAGGATCGCGAGGTTGTAGCGGCTGCGTCCGCTGGGCCAGCTCATCCGGTTGGCGCGCTCGTTGACCATGGAGTCGAACCCCGAGCCGAGGACTCCCCCGTACCACCGGCCGTTCGCCCGCGCGAGGTCGATGGTCCGCGTGTGACCCAGCGCGACGAGGTCGGTGGCCGCCACGGCGTCGTCCGGGACCAGCCCGAGCGACCGGGCGATGTCGTTGCCCGTGCCGGCGGGGACCACACCCAGCGGGACGCGGGTGCCGCCGAGCACTTGGAGGGCGATGTTGACGAGGCCGTCTCCGCCGACGGCGACCACCCCGTCCACACCGGCGGCCACCCGGTCCCGCAGCCGGTCGAACGCCTCGTCACCGTCCCGGCCGACGACGACGTCGACCCCGAGGCCGGCGCGACGCAACCGGTCGGCCACCGGCTCCAGCAGCCGGGCTCCCCTGCCCTTCCCGGCCGTCGGGTTGACGAGCAGGGCGATCTCCCTGCTCATCCGGGGTACCCGCGGCGTCGTGAGCGCAGCGAACGACGTCGTGGGGTGAAGGACACGGGCGAAGGCTAACGGTCTCCCTCGTCGTGCGGGTCCGCGTCACCTGGGTCCACGTCGGTCGGGTCCACGTCGGTCGGACGGCCGGGCAGCGGGCTGGCCGAGTCGTCGTCAAGCCCGGCGTAGTCCAGCCCGTCGATGCCAGCTCGACGGCGGCGCCGGTCGGTGACCACGGAGATGCCGGCCGCGATGTAGTAGAGGACCAGCATCGGGACGGCGAGGGCGGTCATCGTGTACGGGTCGCCCGAGGGCGTCGCGATGGCAGCGAACACGAACGACCCCATGATGACCTGGCGCCATGCCCGCAGCAGCGCACGACCGGACACGATGCCGGCCAGGTTGAGTGCCACCAGGAACACCGGCAGGACGAACGCGATCCCGAAGACCAGGAACATCCGCAGCACGAACGACAGGTAGTTGTCGAGACCGATGATGTTGGCCACTCGCTCCGGCGCCGGGTTGAACCCGATGAGCAGGTCGAAGCCCTTCGGCAGGAAGAAGTACGCGAGGACGGCACCGCCCAGGAACAGCGGGACGCTGACCAGGACGAACGCGATGCCGTAGCGCTTCTCGCGGCGGTGCAGCCCCGGGGCGACGAATCCCCACAGGTTGTACATCCAGACCGGGCTGGCCGCGAAGATGCCGGCCATGGCACAGATCTTCAACGCGTACGAGAACGGGTCGCCGATGCCCTGGAAGTTCAGGGTGAGGTTGTAGCCCTTGGCTTCGTACTCGTCGGCGATCGAGTAGAAGGGGTCGGTGATGAGGTCGAAGAGCTCCTTGTAGAAGAAGGCCGACGCGACCGAGGCGAGCACGATCGCGAGCACGGCCCGCATGAGGCGGATGCGCAGCTCGCGCAGGTGCGACCGCAGCGGCATCCGCCCCTCGGGATCGCCGGGCAGCTTGTCGCGGCGGCGCACCGCACGCCCGATGATCGACGTCACGGAAGGTCAGTCGGGCCGCTCAGCGGTCGCGGTCGACCTGCTCCGGCGCGGCAACCCGCTGCGACTCGTCCGACCGCGAGGACTCGACCACCCGGCCCTCGACCTCGCGCGGAGACGGAGACGACTGCGGCTTCGTGTCGTCGTCGTGGCGCATCTCCTTCACCTCGGACTTGAAGATCCGCATGGAGCGTCCGAGGCTGCGGGCGGCATCAGGGAGCCGCTTCGCACCGAACAGGAGAACGAGCACCACGAGGATCAGGATGATCTCGGGAGGTCCGAGCGATCGGAACATGGTCACCTCAGGGTCGTCGGCGCGGTCCAGACGATCCTACGCCGTCCGCCGACGAGGCGAGCCCGTCACGGGCCGATTCGAGGTCGGCCAGCCTGTCGGTGAGCTCGGCGAGCCGGTCGCTGGCCGTGCCGAGCTCGCGGGTGAGCGCCTTGGTCTGCCGCCACAGCCGGCGGCCGAGCAGGAAGATGGTCGCGCCGGCGCCGAGCCCGAGGGCGATCCAGACGAGCACCCAGGTCATTCGGGGTCCCCGCGGAGTCGTGAGCGCAGCGAGCGAGTCCGTGGGGTCACGGGCGCAGACTAGCGAGCGGTCAGGCGCCGACGCGAGGGGTGATCATCGCGGCGAGCAGGTCCACCCGGTCGAGCCCGAGCGCGAAGTCGAGCACGTCGTCGTACGTGATCGCCGTGCCCTCGTGCTCCTCGAGCGCTTCGGCCGGGATCACCCACTGCTCGGCGACGACGCCCCCGGAGACGAGAAGGGTGACGACCTCGGTGTCGGCCGGCTTCTTGACCTCGTCCTGGCAGGTGGTGCACGAGAAGGCGTAGAAGGACCACTCGCTGCGGGTGCAGACCACGAGGCGCATCTGCGCCGGCGTCAGCTCAACATCCCCGCAGACGGGGCACGAGGTCTTGATGGTCGTCATGACCGTCCGCCTCCCTCCTGGGCCTGGCCCCTGTGCGGGGCGACACTCCCAGTTGTTCGGCAGAGCCTGCGGATCGCTTGAGAGATCTGGTCCGTTGGGACCATGACTCAGGTCCGAACGTATGCCTCCAGGGCACTCTCGGCACGCTCGCGGACCGCATCCGCGAGCCACAGCGGGTCGAGAACCCGGGCCGAGCCGCCCAGGCGCAGGACGAGCGTGCGCAGCCAGCGGTCGTCGGCCGCTCGCAGCCGGACCAGGAGCTGGCCGTCGGCGAGCTCGTCGACGGACTCGACCGGGTAGTAGTCGATCACCCAGCGCGCCCCCGGGTCGAGCTCGAGGGTCACCACGGTGTCCTCCGGCGACGGCTGGAACAGGCCTTCGCTGAGGTCCCGCTGGGCGGCCGGCCGCGGCACCGCGGGAGTGTCGAGCACGGTGACGGCCTCGATCCGGTCGAGGCGGAACAGTCGCACCTCCTCCGCGCGGTGGCACCAGCCCTCGAGGTACCACCGGGCGTCGACCATCAGGAGGCGCATCGGGTCGACGTCCCGCTCGGTCGTCTCGTCGCGGGCTGGGACGAAGTAGGTCAGATGCACCTGCCGTCGCGAGGTCAGCGCCTCGCGCACCTCCGCGAGCGGGCCGACCCGTCCGCCGACCTCCACCGAGACCTGGGCGCTCGCTGCCGCCGTCTCCCCCGCAGCAGCCTCCAGCTTGGCCAGGGTGCGTTCCAGGGCATCCCGGTCGTGCAGCCCGGGCACGTCGGCGAGGGCGCGGAGCCCCACGAGCAGCGCGAGCGACTCGTCCACGCCGAGCCGGAGCGGCCGGGCGATGGGGTCGACGTTGTTCAGGTAGACGTGGCCGTCGTCCCACTCGGCGTCGATGAGGTCGTCGGGCAGGTGTCCCGGAGTGCCGCACACGAAGAGCAGCTCGAGGTCCTTGACCAGCTGCCGCTCGGTGATGCCGAACTCGACCGCCGCCTCCGCCAGCGGGATCCCCTGGCGCCGCGCCAGGTAGGGGACCATCGCGAGCAGGCGGGACAGGCGTTCGGTGGCGCCCGGGCTCATCGGGCGCCCCCCACCACGGGAGACGTGGCGAGCACCCCGCGGAGCAGGCGGACGACGGCGTCGCGCACCTCGGGCGGGTCCACCACGCGTACGTCGGGGCCGAACCCGGTGACCTCCTCCGCGAGCACCTCCGCGTCGCTGAAGGGCACCGAGATCTCGTCCCACCCGTCCGGGCCCGGTCGGGTCTGCCGGGCCCGCCGGCGCAGCGCCAGACCGGCGCGTGGCCGGGTGTGCAGAAGGGCCTCCCGGGTCGGCTGGGGAGGGACCAGCGCCGCCACCTGGCTGCGGAAGTCGACGCCGGCGGGGACGCGGACCTCACCGGGCCGGCCGATCGGCGTCACGGCGCCGGCGACCCTGGAGAGCCGGAACACCCGGGTGGCCGCCCGGTCGCGGTCGTGGCCCACGACGTACCACCGGCCGTGCCGCGACACGATCCCCCACGGCTCGACGTGGCGGGTCCGGGGTTCGCCGGACCCGGAGGTCCGGTACGGGAAGCTGATCGCCCGCCGGTCGCGCACCGCGGCGTAGACCGGCTCGAAAGCCGGCTCGCTGGTGCGGACCCGCGGCTCGATGCCGACCAGGCTGGAGCCGTCCGGCTCGATCCCGTCGGCCTTGAGCTTGAGCAGCGCCCGCGACGCGGGGGCGGCGAGGCTGGCCTGCTGCCAGACCCGCGAGGCCAGGCCGAGGACCGCCAGCTCGTCGGGCTCGAACCGGATCTCGGGGACGGCGTAGGCGGTCCCGTCGACCCGGTAGCCCACCTCGTCGTCGAACCAGGCATCGTTGCCCCCCGTCTCGAGGGGGACGCCCATGTCGCGCAGCTCGTCCTTGTCCCGCTCGAACATCCGGTCGAAGGCCTCGTCGGTCGCGCACTCGGCGTACTGCGGGACGGCCTTGCGGATCTGGTCCTTGGCGAGGAACTGCCGGGTCGACAGCAGGCAGATGACGAGGTTGAGCAACCGCTCCGTCTTCTGCGCCGACATGCCGCCGAACCTACCGCTGCCGAAGGTCAGCGGACGTCGAGCAGGTCCACCACGAAGATCAGGGTCTCGCCGGGGGCGATCACCGCACCGGCCCCGCGATCGCCGTAGGCAAGGTCGGCCGGGATGACCAGCCGCCGCCGGCCGCCGACCTTCATGCCGGCGACCCCCCGGTCCCACCCGGCGATGACCGCACCCGCGCCGAGAGGGAAGGCGAACGGCTCCCCGCGGTTCCAGGACGCGTCGAACTCCTCGCCGGTGGAGTACGCGACGCCGACGTAGTGGACGACCGCGGTCGCTCCCGCAGCCGCCTCGGCGCCGTCGCCGACGGCCACGTCCTCGATCTGCAGCTCGGTCGGGGCCGGCCCGTCCGGGAAGTCGATCTCGGGCTTGGAGGTCACGCCTTCTCCTTCGCGGGGCCGTGCTGGCCCAGGATGTCGATCACGACCGCGAGGTTCTCCTCGGCGGCGTCGCTCCTGGACGGGGGCGGCAGCTGGAGCAGGACCCGGCTGCCGACGGGGACGCCTTCGAGCAGGTCGAACGGGCTCGGCTGGCCCTCGGCGCCGACCGGGACGCCGCGCGGACCGTCCTTCCAGGTGCTCGACACCACCTTGCCCGTCCAGTCGACGGCGGTGAACTGCACGACGATCAGCTTGCCCTTGGCGACCTCCGTGCCGGTGCCCTCCGACAGGATCGTGGTGACGGGCGCCTTCGGCAGGTCGGTGCCTTCGGGCACCGTGAGCGTCGGGTCGGCCTCGCCCTCCACCGTGGGCAGGCCGTCGGCCAGGTCGGTGGCGGGTGACGACTTGGGCAGCGGCGCCTTCGTGCCGTACGCGGCGATCAGGTCGACGACGAAGACCAGCGAATCAGTGCCCTTGATCCCGGCCTGCGGGTTGCCGGCCTTGCCGTAGCCGTCCTTCGGGGGGGCGACGAGCAGGACCCGGCTGCCGACGGTGGCCCCGGACAGGGCCTTCACCCAGCCGGAGATGACGCCTCCGGCACCGGACTTGAGGGTGAACGCCGCGGGCGAGCCGCGGTCGTAGGAGTTGTCGAACGTCTTGGTGCCCCGGTAGGTCGCGCCGAGGTAGTCAGCCACCAGGAGGTCCCCCTTGGCGACCTCCTTGCCGTCACCCTCGACGAGCACCTCGGACTCCAGCGACGTGCTGGGCTTGCTGCCCTTGGCGACCGTGATCTTCGGCTTGCTGCCGTAGTCGCCCTTCACCTCGGGCAGCGATCCGTCGGATCCGGAGCCGGAGCCGCAGGCGCTGAGCAGGGCGGCGAGCAGGGCGAGCACGATCAGGAAGGCGGGACGGCGCACGGAAGAACCTCGAGAAATTGGGGTGGGGTCCGCTCCAGCGTAACCCGGGATCCTGCCGACGCCGCCCCGGAGGTACGCCGGGACGGTGCCGTCACATGCTCGCGATGAGCTTCTCGACGCGCTCGTCGACGGAGCGGAACGGGTCCTTGCACAGCACGGTGCGCTGCGCCTGGTCGTTGAGCTTGAGATGGACCCAGTCGACCGTGAAGTCCCGGCGGCGCTCCTGGGCCCGCCGGATGAACTCGCCGCGGAGGCGGGCGCGGGTCGTCTGCGGCGGGACTGACTTCGCCTGGAAGATCTCGATGTCCGAGGCGACCCGCTCGGCGGCGCCGTTGCGCTGCAGGAGGTAGAACAAGCCACGGTCCCGCGAGATGTCGTGGTACGCCAGGTCGAGCTGTGCGACCCGCGACGACGACAGCGGCAGATCGTGCTTGGCGCTGTAGCGCTCGATCAGCTTGTGCTTCATGACCCAGTCGATCTCGGTCGCCACCGCGTCGAGGTTCCCGCTCTCCACCGCCGCGAGGGTTCGCTCCCACAGGTTCAGCACCTGCTTCACGACGCCCTCGTCGAGACCGCGTCGCGAGGCGAAGTCGCGTGCCTTGGTGAGGTACTCCGTCTGGATCTCCAGCGCGCTGGCCTCGCGGCCGTTGGCCAGCCGCACCGTGCGTCGGCCGGTCACATCGTGGCTCATCTCGCGGATGGCCCGGATCGGGTTCTCCAGAGTGAGGTCGCGCATCACGACGTTGGCCTCGATCATGCGCAGCACCAGGTCCGTGGCTCCCAGCTTGAGCAACGTCGTGGTCTCGCTC
>DASVED010000210.1:0-7430 GCA_036380775.1 Actinomycetes bacterium | reverse complement strand
GCTGAACGACCTGGGCTACCGAGACAGCCTGTCGGTCGCGACCGAGGGGGTGCTGCGTTCCCGCGGGAACGCCGAGGTGCTGGACTGGCTGCCCCCGCGCAGAGCGGCACGCTGCGACTACCTCGCCCAGTGGGTCGCCGTGAAGTGGCGCTGGCGACTCTCCGTCGACCGCGCGGAAGGACGGTTCCTGGTGCGGCGGCTGGCGTCGTGCGACTGGCCCCGGGTGGCGCAGCCCTCGCGGGCGCGGGTCACCCGGCGCTGACCGGCCCTTCCGGTCGGACCGGATGTGGGCAAGGGTGGGCCCATGACCAAAGAACACGAGGTCGGACCGCGGGCGGACCTGCCCGCCGGCACGGTGACCGGAGCGGGCCCCTTCGCTGTCGGCAACAACGGCGGCGAGCTCTTCGCGGTCTCCCGACGGTGCCGGCACTTCGGCGCGGACCTCGCCAACGGAACGCTGGACGGCCAGGGCCGCCTGGTCTGCCCGTGGCACCAGTCCGCGTACGACGTGCGGACCGGCCGGATGGTGCGCGGACCGCAGGGCATCTTCGCCAAGGTGCCCGGGCTGGGCGCCGCGTTCAAGGCGCTGACTCGCGTCATGCCGCTGCAGCGGGGCGAGGTCACCGAGCGCGACGGCTGCATCTACGTGCGCTGAGCAGCGCCGGAGCGGCAGGGCTGACCATGGTCACGATCGACGACGTCCGCGCCGTGGTGAAGGACCTGCCCCGCAGCTACGAGGTCCTGGTCCACGACCGGGTGAAGTTCCGGGTCGGCCAGCTCGTCTACGTCTCCTTCTCCCACGACGAGCAGACGATGGGCTTCGCCTTCCCGAAGGAGGAGCGCGCCGCACTGGTCTCCTCCGAGCCCTCGAAGTTCGCCATGCCGACGGTCTCTGACCAGCGCTTCAACTGGGTCCTCGTCCGGCTGGCCGAGATCGACGAATTCGAGATGCGCGAACTGGTATGGGCCGCGTGGCGGATGGTCGTGCCGAAGCGGGTAGCCGCGGACTACTTCGGTGGCTGACAGCGCTTCCGCGCAACGACGTCAGCGGGAGCGCCCCGTGCAGGAATCGCGGTGCAAGCCAGCTGGCAACGGCGTCGGCGAGCGTGCCCCCGTGCGTTGGACCGCGAATTCGCTGCATCGATCCGACCTAGAGCCTCATCGGCGCCTGACAGCGTTCGCGCAGGCAACACTCAGATACGCCGACCACAGTCGGGCGCTACGACCGCACCTGACGATGGAGGAGCCCGATGTCCGGCCGCCAGCACCACGACGACCAGCACCACGACGACGAGCCGCACGACCACGACCGTGGCCTGTCCCACGACCTGCCCGCGCTGCTGAGCCGACGCCGGGCACTGGGACTGTTCGGCGGCCTCGGGCTCGCCGCGACGGTGGCCGGCTGCACGGACGACGCCACGACAGGACCGGCGACCACGTCCACGAGTTCCGGCGCGCCCGGACCGCCCGGCCGGCCGGGTGGCGACGCCTCGACCGTCGACGTCGGCGAGGGTGAGATCCCCGAGGAGACGGCCGGTCCCTTCCCCGGCGACGGGTCCAACGGCGTCAACGTGCTGACCGAGAGCGGCATCGTCCGACGCGACATCACGCGCAGCTTCGGCTCGTCGTCCACCGTCGCCGGGGGTGTCCCCCTAACCGTCACGCTGCGCGTGCTCGACGTCTCGGAAGGGGCTGCCGGCCTGGAGGGTGCGGCCGTCTACCTGTGGCACTGCGACCGCGAGGGCCGATACTCGCTGTACTCCGAAGGCGTCACGGAGGAGAACTACCTGCGCGGCGTCCAGGAGGCCGACGCCGACGGCAGCGTTACCTTCACCACCATCTACCCTGCCGCCTACTCGGGCCGGTGGCCGCACATCCACTTCGAGGTCTATCCCAGCCTCGACGACGCCACCAGCGCCAGCAACAAGCTGCGGACCACCCAGCTGGCCCTCCCGGAGGAGACCAGCTCTGCCGTCTACGCGGCCGACGGCTACGACGCCAGCGTCGCCAACCTGGCCCAGACCTCGCTCGACACCGACAACGTGTTCAGCGACGGCTACTCCCTGCAGCTCGCGAAGGTCACGGGCTCGGTCCAGGACGGCCTGACCGCGACGCTCACCGTGCCGGTCTGAGGGCTGGTCCGACCGACTACGGCCGGACGCCCACCTCCTCGAGCCGGGTGAGCATCTCGGCCGGGTCGGCGTACACGCGGTACGCGCCGGACCGCTCCAGCTCCTCCCGCCCGTAGCCGCCGGACAGCAACCCGATGCCGAGCGCCCCGGCCCGCTGCGCCGCCAGCAGGTCCCAGACGCTGTCACCGACCACGAAGGAGTCCTCGGGCCGCACGCCGAGCAGCTGCGCCGCGGCCAGGAACAAATGCGGGTCCGGCTTGGCCCGCTCGACCAGGTCGCGGGTCACCACCGGCACGTCCGCGGGCAGCCCGAGCATGTCGATCGCCGTGTGCGCCGTCCGTCGTGCGCCGCTCGTCGCGATGGCGAACGGGACGTGTCGCTCGTGCAGGTGATGCAGCAGCTCACGGGCACCGGGCAGCGGCACGACCGTGCCTGCGCGCGCGAGGTATGCCCTGGCGTGACCGTCGGACAGTCGCCGAAGCGTGTCGTCGTCCATGGGCACGCCCGTCTCGCGCTGGAGGGCATGGAGGAACAGCCCGCCGCTCATGCCGATCCGGCGGTGGATCCGCCACACCGACAACGGGATTCCGACCTCGGTCAGCGCCTCCTGCCACGCGATGACGTGCTGGTAGACCGAGTCGACGAGCGTGCCGTCGAGGTCGAAGAGCAGTGCCGGCTGCGGCACCTCGAGACCGGCCAGCGCGCCCTCGTCCACCACCGTCACGGTTGGCTCCCCGCTCCGTCGGGCGAGGCGACGTCAGCCACCGGAGGCCAGCTCGCGACCACGGTCCCGTGCCGCCTCCAGGGCGGAGAGCATCGCAGCTCGCACGCCGTGGTTCTCCATCTCGCGGATGGCATTGATCGTGGTTCCCGCCGGGGACGTGACGGCTTCGCGCAGCGTCGTCGGGCGCTCGCCCGAGTCGCGCAGCATGACCGCCGAGCCGATCGCCGTCTGCACGATGAGGTCGTGCGCGACCTGACGCGGCAGGCCGAGCAGGATGCCCGCGTCCGTCATCGCCTCGACGAGGTAGAAGAAGTACGCCGGGCCGCTGCCCGACAGGGCGGTCACCGCGTCCTGCTGCGACTCCGGGACCCGGATGGTGCGGCCGACCGGGGTGAAGATGGCCTCGGTCCTGACGAGGTGCTCCTCCTCTGCGTGCGACCCGGCCGAGATCGCGCTCATCGCCTCGTCGACGAGCACCGGCGTGTTGGACATGACGCGCACGACGGGGGTCCGGTCGGCGAGCCTGGCCTCGATGAAGCCGGTGGTGATGCCCGCTGCGGCGGTCACGACCAGCCGCTCGGCGGGCACGTGAGGGGCCAGCTCGTCGAGCAACGCCGCCATGTCCTGGGGCTTGACCGTGAGGATGAGCGTGTCGGCCCGGCCCGCCGCCTCCACGTTCGACAGCACCTCGACGCCGTACCGCTCCCGCAGGACGTCTGCGCGCTCCGGGCGGCGAGCGGTGACGACGACGTCGCCGGCGCTCAGGCCGCCGCGCAGCATGCCCGACAGCAGCGCCTCGCCCATCTTCCCCGTGCCCAGCACGGCGACCCGCTGGCCCATGGGACCGGTCCCTTCTAACCCTTGGTTGCGACCGCGCGCAGGAAGAACGCCAGGTTCGCCGGGCGCTCGGCCATCCTGCGGACCAGGTAGCCGTACCACTCGTCGCCGTAGGGGACGTACACCCGCATCTTCTGTCCCTGCCGGGAGAGCCGCTCCTGCTCGTGCGGGCGGATGCCGTAGAGCATCTGGAACTCGTAGGTGTCCTTGGCGCGGCCGGTCCGACGGGCCAGCTCTTCGGTGATGGCGACCAGCCGTGGGTCGTGCGTCGCGAGCATCGGGTAGCCGTTGCCCTCCATCAGGACGCGCAAGGCCCGGACGTACGCGCGGTCGACGTCGCGCTTGCCCTGGAAGGCCACCGACTCCGGCTCCTTGTAGGCCCCCTTGCACAGCCGCACGCGGGACCCCTCGTACGCGAGGTCCCGGCAGTCGGCCTCGGTGCGGCGCAGGTAGGCCTGCACGACCGCGCCCGTGTCGGGGAAGTCGGCCCGCAGCTCGCGCAGGATGCTCAGCGTCGAGTCCGTGGTGGTGTGGTCCTCCATGTCCAGGGTCACCGTGGTCCCCACGGCACGGGCCGCCTCACAGATGGCGTACGCGTTGTCCAGCGCGACCTTCTCACCGTCACCGGGCAGCGCCTGGCCGACAGCCGACAGCTTCACCGAGACCTCGGTCGCACGCGTGAGGTCGGCGTCGGACAGCAGCTTGAGCAGCCGCAGGTAGGCGTCGCGGGTCGCGGTCGCCTGCTCCGAGTCCAACGTGTCCTCGCCCAGGTGGTCCATCGACGCCAGCAGCCCGCGGTCGACCAGGGTCTTGGTGGACCTGACCGCCTCCTCCGCCGTCGCCCCGGCGACGAACCGGGCCACCACGGACCTCGACACCGGGGCGGTCTCCACCAGGTGGCGGACCCGACCACTCCGCGACAGGGACAGCAGCACTCGCCGCAGCACGCAGACCTCCTCGAGAACCAACCGGGGCCGTCAGGCTAACGCTCGGCCCCTGGCCCTCCGCACCCGCGGCGTCTCGATCTGTGCGGGGCTCACCCGCCGACGGCGCGTCTCAGCCTGGATCCACCGCGGTCGGCCACCGTTCTGCTTCTCGGGCGCCTCCGGCTGTCCCTACGCCTCCGGCTGTACCCAAAAGACGATGCAACCGCCTCACGCCGCGCCTCGTGCCCCCGACGGACGCGTTGCGTCGTCCTTCCGGTACGCAATTGTCGACCGGGCTGAGCCTTCGTCCACGTCAGATGCACCCTCCCTGGTCGGGCAGCAGCCTCCGCAGCTACCACTGACGGAACGGTTCACGGCGTCCGCCGGCGCAACGTCGCAGCACCCAGGGCGAGCGCCAGCAGCATCGCGAGTCCCACCACGGAGAGGTCGGCCCAGACCCTGGGGTCGACCTCTTCCCTGGCGGTGAGCTCGTTCATCGCGTCGACGGCGTAGGACAGCGGCAGAACGTCGGAGATCCAGCGCAGCACGTCGTTCATCTCGTCGCGGGCGACGAGGAGCCCGCAGAGCAGGAATTGCGGCAGCACGAACGCCGGCATGAACTGCACCGCCTGGAACTCGGTCGCCGCGAACGCGCTCACGAAGAGTCCCAGGGACATGCCGAGGAGCGCGTCGAGGACGGCCACCAGCATCAGCAGCCACACCGGACCGGCCACGTCCAGACCGAGCAGTGTGACAGCGAGGGTCGTCGCCGTCACCGCCTGCACCACGGCGACGAGTCCGAACGCGATCGCGTAGCCGAGGAGGAAGTCGAGCTTGCCGATCGGCATCGTGAGCAGCCGTTCCAGCGTTCCCGATGTCCGCTCGCGCAGGGTCGCGATAGACGTCACCAGGAACATCACGACGAAGGGGAAGACGCCCAGCAGGGGGGCGCCGATCCGGTCGAACGTGGGTGTCCCGTCGAAGATCCAGGACAGCAGCGCGAGCAGCACGCACGGCACGACGATCAGCATCGCGATCGTACGAGGGTCGTGCCGGAGCTGGGCGAGCACGCGTCGGGCGGTGGCGAGGGTGATCCGGAGGCTCATGCCGCGCTCCGCTCCGCATCGAGGACGAGGGCGAGGAAGGCGCTCCCGATGTCTGACGTCCCGGTCCGCTCGAGCAACGCGGCGGGGGTGTCGTCGGCGAGCAGCCGACCCTCGCGCATCAGCAGCAGCCGTTCGCAGCGCGAGGCCTCGTCCATCACGTGGCTGCTCACCAGCAGCGTCACGCCGTCGGCCGCAAGGCGGGCGAACAGGTCCCAGAGCTCCCGACGGAGCACCGGGTCGAGACCGACCGTCGGCTCGTCGAGCACCAGCAGGTCGGGGGTGCCGAGCAGCGCCGCCGCCAGGGACACCCTGGCCTCCTGCCCGCCGGACAGCCGGGCCGTCATGTCGTCGACGTGGTCGGCGAGGCCGACGGCCTCGACAACCCGGTCGATGTCGCCCGGCGGGGCGCCGAGCACCGCGGCGAAGTAGCGGAGGTTCTCGCGCACCGTCAGGTCTCGGTAGACCGACGGCGCCTGGGTGACGTAGCCGACCGACCGCCGCAGCACCGTGGACCCCGCGGGGTGCCCGAGCACCTCCACCGTGCCGCCGGCGACCACCTGGACGCCGACGATCGAGCGCATCAGCGTGCTCTTGCCGCAGCCGCTCGGGCCGAGCAGACCGGTGACCGATCCCCGCGGCACCTCGAAGGAGACCCCGTCCAGCACCATCCGGTGGCCCCGGACCACGCGCAGGTCCAGCACGGCGACAGCCGCACCGCCGTTATTCATCATGCGATGAATATGCCCCCGCCCGCCGCCCCCGTCAACCCCCACCCCCTCCCCTCGTTGATCATGCAGAAATGGCTGCGGGAGGCCATCACCGCAGGTCAGAGCCCCCTCGACACCCCGGTGATCATGCAGCTTTGGTTGTTCAGCCGGTCAGGTAGCGCTGGATGCTCGGCCCGACGAGAGCGACGACGTCGTCCTCCGACGCCGAGGCCAGCGGCTCCATCCGCACGACGTGGCGCAGGATCACCACGCCCACCATCTGGGCGGCCGCCGCCTGCACCCGCAGCGGGTCGATCGGGCCAACCGCCTGGCCGACCCGACCGAGCAGTGCGCTCCCGACGAACTCGCGCAGCATGGTGGCGCCCTGCTCGCCGGTCAGCGCCGAGCGCAGCATCCCGAGCATCGGGCTGCGGAAGTCCGGGTCCGCCCAGATGCCGAGGAACATCCTCGCCAGCCGCTCCCCCAGCTCCTCCGGGTCGCCGGCCAGGGCCTGCGGCAACAGCTCACCGGGCTCGAACGGCAGCTCCATCGCGGCGACGAACACCTGCTCCTTGGTCCCGAAGTAGTGGTGGACCAGGGCCGGGTCGACGTCCGCGGCGCGCGCGATCCCCCGGACGCTGGCCCCGACGTACCCCTTCTCGGCGAACTCCCGCCGCGCCTCGTCGAGGATCGCCGCCCGCCGGTCGCCGCCGCCGGCCGGTCGTCCCGGCCCCCGGCGTGCGGCGCTGGTCATCACCGGCCACCCGTCATGGCCGCCATGATGCACCGGGCACGTCGAGCCCGCCGGGACGCGGGGCGAGCCCGCCGTCGGTTTCGGTGCTGCAGACGCAGGGGTAGGTGCGAATCACAGGAGGCGACATCCTCTGCGGCGTGACCCTCTGGGACTGGGGAGATCAGCACGGTGAGGTACGGCGCGCGGCTGTTCGGCTGCGGCCCGCCTGGGAAAGCTGGCCTGGGTGGAGCCGTCGTGGGCGCCC
>DASVED010000209.1:0-2785 GCA_036380775.1 Actinomycetes bacterium | reverse complement strand
CGATTGGTACGTCCCCGAGGTGGCCGGCCACGAGGCCGCCGGGCCGCTGCGCGCGGTGTTCTTCGGGCTGTTCACCCCGTTGCAGGGGGCGCCGGTCATCGGTGCCGCGCTGCGCGACCTGGCGGGCGAGGAGGTCGAGGTCACGATGGTCGGCCGCGGCCAGGACCTCGCCGAGACCCGCCGGCTCGCCGCGCCCAACCCGCGCGTTCGCTGGCTGGACTGGGTGCCGGCCGACGAGCTGCCCGCGCTGGTGGCCGGCCACGACGTCTGCCTGGGCATCTTCGGCAGCGCACCGAAGGCGACGAGAGTGGTCCCGAACAAGGTGTTCCAGGGGGCGGCCGCCGGCTGCGCGCTCGTCACCTCCGACACCCCGCCACAGCGCCGGGTGCTCGGTGACGCCGCCGTCCTGGTGCCCCCCGGTGACTCCGGCGCGCTGGCGGCGGCCCTGCGCGCTCTGGCCGCGGACCGGTCACGCCTCGCGGTCGCCCGGGCCTCCGCGCACAAGCTGGCCCTCGACGCGTTCACCCCGTCCCGGGTCGTGGCGCCCCTGCACGACCGGCTGCACTCCATCGTTGCCCCGGAGGTCTGAGGTGCCCACCGACGTCGCCCTGCCCCCGCTGAGTCCCAACGGCTGGCTCCGCTGGGCGGTCGTCTCGCGGCTGCTGCCGCTGCCGGACCGCTCGCTGCGGGTGCTCGAGGTCGGCTGCGGGCAAGGCGGGTTCGCCGCCCGGCTGGCCCAGGCCTACGACTACGTCGGCGTCGAGCCGGACGGGGTGTCCTGCTCGGTGGCCCAGCAGCGCCTGGCCGCCGCGGGCGGGCGCGGCGAGGTGCGCCACGGTGACCTGGCGGCGCTGGCCGAGGACGAGACGTTCGACCTGGTCTGCGCGTTCGAGGTGATCGAGCACATCGAGGACGACGCCGCAGCGATGCGGGAGTGGGCCGGACGGCTGCGGCCCGGCGGCTCGGTGCTGCTCTCGACCCCGGCCTGGCAGAAGCGCTTCGGCGCTGCCGACGAGATGGTGGGCCACTTCCGGCGGTACGACCCGGCGGTGCTGCGGTCGCTGCTGCACAGTGCCGGGCTGGTCGACGTCGAGCTCCTGCACTTCGGGGCGCCGCTGGGCTACGTCCTGGAAGCCGGCCGCAACGCGGTCGGGCGCCGCCGGCTGGCGAACGGCTCGTCCGCGGCGTCGCACGCCGAGCGCTCCGACGCCAGCGGCCGGACCCTGCAGCCCTCGACGTCGTGGACGGCGACCGCGGCCCGGCTGGGCACCCTGCCCTTCCGCGCGGTCCAGCGGGCCTTCCCGAACACCGGCCCCGGCCTGGTCGCCCGCGCCACCAAGCCGCTGGCCTGACCGCTCAGCGGCCCCGGCGCGGGACGAGGACGGCGGCCAGGGCCAGCAGGCCGTCGGTGAGCATCAGGATGCCGCGCGACGTGAGGGCCACCGCGGTCGCCTCCGGCGTCGTGAGCAGCCCCGAGAACAGCACCACCATCACCGCCTCGCGGACGCCCGCCCCGGCGGGCAGCACGACCAGCAGCGGCCCCAGGGAGAACGCGATGGCGAACCCGCCGATGGTGACCGGCAACGCCTCGAGCGGGTCCGCCCCGAGCCCGACCGCGAGCAGCCACACGTGGCTGCCGTACACCAGCCAGAAGGCCAGCGCCCACAGGACGCCGCGAGCGATGTCGCGTCCGGCCAGCGGTCGCTCGAGCCCTGGTCTGCGCAGGACCCGCAACGCATGGTCGAGCAGGCTGTTGATGATCCTGGGCACGAGCAGCGCCAGCAGCACGGGCAGGGCGAGCAGCCCGAACAGCACAACCGGTCCCTCGGCCTGAAGCAGCGCCGGCAGGGCAGCGACCCCGACGAGGATGCCGACCAGCGTCGCGAGGCCGAGGGTCAGCAGGAACGCCAGGGCCATCCGCTGCCTCGGCACCCCGAGCTCGCGACCCATCCGCATCTGCGCGACGACCGGCCACAGCGCCCCGGGCAGGTACTTGCCGAGCTGGGTCGGGAAGAACAGCCGGGCCGCCGCCGGCGTCGGGACGCGGCTGCCGAGGACCGCGAGCGTCCCCCGCCACAGCAGGAAGCTCATGTACACGCCGGCCAGGGCCAGGCCGAGGGAGCCGATCAGCGCGGCCGGCCGCTGGTCGCCGAGGCGGTCGACGGTCTCCGACCACTGCCCGGCCAGCGCGACGCAGAAGGCCGCCACGGCGACCACCAGGAACAGCGCCGAGACCAGGGCACGGCGCCACTGCGTACGTCGTGGAAGGCCGGCGTCGTCGGCGACCCTCGCCGGCGCGGCTGACTCGGTCGACTCGGCCGACTCGTCGGCGGCGGCACCCGCCACGACGACCTAGACCTCCGAGCGGGACCGGACGATGAGATCGGCCAGCAACGCAAGCGCCGCGATGAGCATGCCGGTGATGAAGATGAGCACGGTGTTCACCGCGAAGCGGCCGAAGTGCGCGAACAGGTCGTAGATCCCCTTGCCGATCCCGATGACCAGCAGCCACAGCGCGAGCGGCATCAGCACCTTGAGCGGGTTGAAGTACATGACCATCCGCAGCACCTGCAGGATGTAGCGGTAGGCGTCCTTGACGAAGTGGAACTTCGACGTGCCGGAGCGCTTCGCGTAGTCGATGGGCACGTACTTGATGTCGTGCTGGTTGGACAGGAAGGCCAGCGTGATGGTCGTGACGCACGAGAAGCCGGGAGGCAGCAGCCGCAGGTAGGGCAGCGACACCGACCGGCGGAACGCACGCAGCCCGGAGTTGAGGTCGGGGATC
>DASVED010000208.1:0-7038 GCA_036380775.1 Actinomycetes bacterium | reverse complement strand
GTGCTGCTGCTGCTCGCCGGCGGGATGGCGGCGGCGACCGCCACCCAGCCGTCGGCGACGGCGCCGGGGCCGGTGGCGCCCAGCTCTCCCGCCGAGCAGGTCGCGGTGGCGCGGGCGGGTGCCGCCTGCCCGGACCCGGTGGTGGCCGAGGGAACGGTGACCCGGGTAGCCCTCGCCGCGCCGGGCCCGCTCACCGGCGGCGAAGCCGGGGGAGCGGACGCGACCGACGGGCCCGGCCGGGCCACCCTGGAACCGGCGACCTCGGGGTCCTCGCCCGTCGTCCGGCTGGCCGCCCCCGGGTCCATCACCGAGGAGGCGGCTGCGGAGGACGGGCCGCTGGTGGCCCGCGCCACCGGCCGCTCGGCACCGGGACTGGCCGCCTCCCAGCTGACCCGCAGCAGCCAGGTCGCGATGCGCGGGCTGGCCGGCACGACGTGTGCCACGTCGGGCACCGACTTCTGGTTCGTCGGCAGCGGCGCGGTGGTCGGGCAGCGCGGCCGGGTCTACCTCACCAACAGCGAGCCGGCGCCTGCCGTCGTCGACGTCACGCTGTACGGCCCGGACGGTCCGATCGACGCGCCCGACGGCCGGGGAGTCACGGTGGCGGCGGGGAAGCAGCAGGTCCGGCTGCTGGACGCGCTGGCCCCCGGCACCGAGCGGTTCGCCGTGCACGTGCACGCTCGGCAGGGCCGGATCTCGGCGGCCGTCCGCGACCAGCAGGTCGACGGGCTCACCCCGCTGGGAGCCGACTGGGTGCCCGTCGCCACGCCGCCCGCGTCCCGCGTGCTGGTGCCCGGCGTGCCCGGTGGCACCGGTGAGCGCCGACTGCAGGTCGTCGCACCGGGGGACGCGGACGGCATCGTCCGGGTCCGCCTGGTCAGCGAGTCGGGGGCCTTCGCGCCGGCCGGCCTGGACGTGATCGAGGTCCGCGCCGGCTCGGTCAACGACGTCGACCTCGCGCCGTACACCGACGGGGAGCCGGTCACCGTCGAGCTCCAGTCCGACGTACCGGTGACCGCCGGTGTGCTCACCCGCGCGACCGGGACGGACGGCCAGCTCGCGGAGATCGCCTACTCCGCCGCGTCGGACCCGCTGACGCCGCAGACCCCGGGGGTCGTCGCGGAGGTGCGCCAGGGGGAGAACCTGACGAGCACCCTGCTGCTCACGGCGCCGGCCGGCCCGGCCGTCGTCGAGCTCACCCCGCTCCCGCCGGTGGGAGGGGACCCGACCGAGGTGCGGGTCTCGGCCGGCAGCCAGGTGGCGGTGGCTCTCGACTCGGTGAGCAGCGCGGAGATCTTCTCGCTCGCCGTGGTCCCGGCGCCCGGGTCAGGCCCGGTCCTCGCTGTCCGGCAGGTCGACGAGGTGACCACCGACGGCCCGCTGCTCACCAGCAGCCCGGTGCCGCCGGGCCGCTACGCCGTCGCGGTGCCCCGGGTGGTCGCCGACCTCTCGACCGGGCTGCGCGCCGGGAGGTAGGACGGGTGGGTCAGCTCTCGCCGTCCGGGTCCGCTGCGTCCGGGTCGACCGCGTCCGGGTCGAGGCCGAGCAGCTCGGCCAGCCGCTCGACGACCACCGCGTGCACCAGGCTCTCCCGGGCGCGCTGCCCGCGGGCCCGGGCCTCCACCGCACGCCGGTAGACGACGATCCGCGCGGGGCGCCCGCTCACCGCCTCGTCGGTACGGCCGAGCGGAACCCGGTCGGCGGCAGCAGCGGTGGGGAGCTCCGGCAGCGCGTCGGGGTCGGGGGCGTCCTCCACGCCGATCTCGATGGCGTCGAGCTGGGAGGACCACAGTCGCTCCAGCCGGCTCACCGACAGGAGCACGAGCTCGTCGAACTGCTCGGCCCGGCTGCGCGTCACCGGCAGTCCCGGGGGAGCCAGCGACCCGCGCAGTCCGCGGCCCCGGCGGTCCCTGCGGCTGGCCACGGCGCGAGGCTAGCCGCAGGGCCGTCCCGGCGCCGTGGCGAGCCTCCACCGCGGGGTGGGCTCCGGTGGGTACGGTTCGCCCGTGAGCCCTGTTCGCCGCTGTTCGCGGACCGCCTGCGGTCGACCGGCGGTCGCCACGCTCACCTATGTCTACGCCGACTCCACGGCGGTCCTGGGTCCGCTCGCCACCTTCGCCGAGCCGCACTGCTACGACCTGTGCGTGGCCCACTCCGAGCGGCTGACCGCCCCCCGGGGCTGGGAGGTGCTCCGGCTCGCCCCCGATCCCGCCGCGCTGGGGCCCAGCAGCGACGACCTGGTGGCGCTGGCCGACGCGGTGCGCGAGGCGGCCCGCCCGATGCCGCGCGAGCCCGAGCCGGTCGAGGTCGGCCGGCGCGGCCACCTCCGGATGCTGCGCAGCCCCGACGCCTGATCGGCCAGCCCGACCGGCTGCGGCTGGCCCCGCTGCTCCGGTCCGGTTTCGCCTGTTTCGTGGTGGACACGCCGGACCCTCAAGGATTTTCCGGCTGCTGCCGAAGCACTGGTATCACCGGCTCCTCCCGACGTCAGGACCCCTCATGGCTCGTCACGGCACCGCCACCCGCCAGCACGTCCCCCTCGGCTCGCTCACCCAGCCCGGGGCTCGGGGCGGAGCGGCCTGCCGGGCCTGCGGCAGCGAGCGCGTGACCCACATCGCGATGGCGCTCACCGACGGGTCGCCGGTCACGTTCACCTCCTGCCACCGTTGCGAGCACCGCACCTGGGAGGAGCAGGGCGCCGCGAACGCCTCCCGCGCCGTGCTCCCGGTCCACCGGGTGCTGGACAAGGCCCGCAAGGTCTGAGTTCTCGCTCCACGCGCCGCGGCTAGGCTCCTGCCGTGGCCGATGCCCCCCGCGACCTGTCGTCGATCGTCAAGGCCTACGACGTCCGGGGCGTCGTCCCGGACCAGCTCGACGCGTCGGTTGCCGAGGTCCTCGGTGCCGCCTTCGTCCGGGTCGTCGGAGCCACCGGCGCGGCGGTCGTCGTGGGCCAGGACATGCGGCCCAGCTCCCCTGAGCTCGTCGCCGCCTTCACCCGCGGGGCGACCGGTCAGGGCGCTGACGTCGTCCAGATCGGGCTGGCGTCCACCGACCAGCTGTACTTCGCGAGCGGCAGCATGGACCTGCCCGGGGCGATGTTCACTGCCAGCCACAACCCGGCCCGGTACAACGGCATCAAGCTCTGCCGCGCGGGCGCGGTGCCGGTGGGCGCCGACTCGGGTCTCGTGGACATCCGGCAGCTCGCCGAGGAGGGGGTGCCCGCCGTCGACGGCCCGCAGGGCTCTGTCCGGGAGCAGGACGTGCTTGCCGCGTACGCCGAGTACCTCCGCTCCCTGGTCGACCTGCGCGGCAACCGCCGCCTGCGGGTCGTCGTCGACGCCGGGAACGGGATGGGCGGCCACACCGTGCCGACCGTCCTCGACGGCCTCCCGATCGACCTGGTGCCGATGTACTTCGAGCTCGACGGCACCTTCCCTCACCACGAGGCCAACCCGCTCGACCCGGCCAACCTGGTCGACCTGCAGTCACGGGTGGTCGCGGAGGGGGCCGACATCGGGCTCGCCTTCGACGGCGACGCCGACCGCTGCTTCGTGATCGACGAGCGCGGCGAGCCGGTCTCGCCCTCCGCGGTCACGGCCCTGGTCGCCGTCCGCGAGCTCGCGAAGCACCCCGGCGCGACGGTGATCCACAACCTGATCACCTCGCGGGCCGTGCCCGAGGTCATCCGGGAGAACGGGGGTACGCCGGTCCGGACCCGCGTCGGGCACTCCTACATCAAGGCCGAGATGGCCCGCACCGGCGCGGTCTTCGGTGGTGAGCACTCGGCGCACTACTACTTCCGCGACTTCTGGCGCGCCGACACCGGCATGCTGGCCGCGCTGCACGTCCTGAGCGCCCTGGGTCAGCAGGACCGGCCCCTGTCCGGGCTGGCCGGCGAGTTCGAGCGGTACGTCGCGTCCGGTGAGGTCAACAGCGAGGTCTCGGACCAGGCCGCCTCGACCCAGGCGGTCCGCGAGAGGTATACGCGCCTGGACGGCGTGACCGTCGACGACCTGGACGGCATGACGGTGCAGGCGCCGGACTGGTGGTTCAACCTGCGCCCGTCCAACACCGAGCCGCTGCTCCGGCTGAACGTCGAGGCGACCGACCGGGACACGATGGAGAGCGTGCGGGACGATGTGCTGGCGGTCGTCCGCGGCGAGATCCGGGACCGACCGCCTGTGGCGTCATGAAGCCACTCCGAGACATCCGAGCGACCGAGACGATCGAGACCACCGAGACGAAGGAGACCTGAGCGTGCAGCTCGACCCCCGCCTGCTGGAGATCCTGGCCTGCCCGCAGTGCCACGCCCCGCTGCGCGTGGACGAGCCGGCGCAGGAGCTGGTCTGCACGTCGGAGACCTGCGGGCTCGCCTACCCGGTGCGCGACGACATCCCGGTTCTGCTCATCGACGAGGCGCGCCGTCCCGGAGCGGCCGGATGAGCGGGCCACCGCTGATGGACGACTCGGTCCTCGACGACCGGGAGGCGCTGGAGCTGCTCGACGCGGGCGGCATGCTGCGGGCCGTCGCGTCGGCCGGGGCGCAGGTGCGCGAGGCGATGCTGCATGTCGACGACGAGACCCTGGCAGGAGTCGCGGCCGACGGCCGGCCGCGCGCCGTCGTCGTGACCGGCATGGGTGGGTCCGGCATCGCCTCCGGCGTGACCGCCGCCGTGGCCGGGCGCACCTGCCCGGTGCCGGTGGTCGCCCATGGCGGTCACCGGCTCCCCGGCTGGGTCGGGGGGCTGGACCTCGTCGTCGCGGTGTCGTGCTCCGGCGAGACGGAGGAGACGCTTGCGGCGACGGACGAGGCGCTGCGCCGTGGCGCCAGGGTCGTCACGGTGGGCGCCGTCGGGTCCTCGCTGGCCGCCCGGGCCCAGGACGGACGGGCAGTCCACCTGCCGGTCGACGCCCAGGGGCGGATGCCGCGCGCGAACCTGTGGGGCCTGGCCGTCCCGGTGCTCCTCGTCATGGACGCCCTCGGGCTGGCGGCCGTCTCGCGGGCGGACCTCGGCGACGTCGCCGACCAGCTGGACGAGACCAGCGAGCGCTGCGGGCCGGGCGCGGACAGCTCCCAGAACCCGGCCAAGCAGGTGGCCCTCCAGCTCGCGGGCTCTCTGCCGTACGTCTGGGGTGCCAGTGAGGTCGCGACCGTCGCCGCCGGCCGCTTCGCCGCCCAGCTGGCGGAGAACGCGAAGTACCCCGCGGTGCCCGGCCAGCTCACCGAGGTCCACCACAACCAGGTCGTCGTCATGGCCGGCCGGTTCGGTGCCCTCGCCGCCGAGCAGGACGCCGACATCTTCCGGGACCGCGTCGAGGACCCCGTCCCCGGCGGCGACCCGCCGCGGATGCGGCTGCTGCTGCTGCGCGACACCGACGAGGTGCCCGAGGTCTCCTCCCGGGCGGACGCGACCATCCCCCTGGCCGAGCGGTACGAGGTCCCCGCCGGCCAGATGCGCGCGGAAGGCGAGCACCCGGTGGCCCGGCTGGCCAGCCTGATCGCACCGCTGGACTTCGCGAGCGTCTATCTCGCCTTGCTGCAGGGCATCGACCCGACCCCGATCGAGCCGATCGTCGTCCTCAAGTCGGGCGCCCTGAGAGGTGACGCGTGAGCGCATCGGGCGGGTCGAAGGCGATCGTCGCGGCACTTGTCGCGAACCTCGGCATCGCGGTGACGAAGTTCATCGCGTTCCTGCTGACCGGGTCGTCGTCGATGCTTGCGGAGTCGATCCACTCGGTCGCCGACTCGGGGAACCAGGGGCTGCTGCTCGTCGGCGGGCGCCGCGCCCGCCGGGCCGCGACCCCGGAGCACCCGTTCGGCTACGGGCGCGAGCGCTACATCTACGCCTTCATCGTCGCCATCGTGCTGTTCAGCGTCGGTGGCCTCTTCGCCCTCTACGAGGGCTGGCACAAGCTGCAGGACCCGCATCCCATCGACGAGTGGCAGTGGGTGCCGGTGGTCGTCCTGCTGGCCGCGATCGGCATGGAGTCCTTCTCGTTCCGCACCGCGATCGTCGAGTCCAACCACGTGCGCGGTGACCAGTCGTGGGTGCAGTTCATCCGGCATGCGAAGGCGCCGGAGCTGCCGGTCGTGCTGCTCGAGGACCTCGGCGCACTGGTCGGACTGGTGCTGGCACTCTTCGGTGTCGGCCTGACGCTGGCCACCGATGACGGCACCTGGGACGGCGTCGGGACGATCTGCATCGGCGTCCTCCTGGTGGTCATCGCCGTGGTGCTCGCGCTGGAGACCAAGAGCCTGGTCCTGGGCGAGGGCGCGACGCCCGACGCCGTCCGCCGGATCGAGGCCGCGCTGCTCGCCGACGACGCCGTCGAGCGGGTGATCCACATGAAGACGCTGCACCTCGGCCCCGACGAGCTGCTCGTGGCCGCGAAGATCGCCGTCCGGCACGACGACTCGGCCGCCGACGTGGCCCGGGCGATCGACGCCGCCGAGTCACGGATCCGCGACGTCGAGCCGCTGGCGCGCGCCATCTACATCGAGCCGGACATCTGGTCGGCCGACCGGCCGCAGCGCGGTGCCGCGCCGGCCGCCCCTGCACCTGCCGCCGCGCCTGCCGCCCCTGCCGCGCCCGCCGCGCACGAGGATGACCGGAGCGACAGCGGCGGCTAGACTGGCCGGCGGAGTCTCGGCGTCACTGACGGGTAGGTCCTGAGGGGCCGCGCCGGGCAGCGCTCCACCTGCCCACCCATGCCGATCACCCCCACCGGGAGACACCCATGACCCAGCTTCAGCCTGGCGACTACAAGGTCGCCGACCTCACGCTGGCCGAGTTCGGCCGCAACGAGATCCGCCTCGCCGAGCACGAGATGCCGGGCCTGATGGCACTGCGTGAGGAGTTCGGCCCGAGCCGGCCGCTGGCCGGCGCGCGCATCGCGGGCTCCCTCCACATGACGGTGCAGACCGCCGTGCTCATCGAGACCCTCGTCGTCCTCGGCGCCGACGTGCGCTGGGTCTCCTGCAACATCTTCTCCACGCAGGACCACGCCGCCGCCGCGGTCGTCGTCGGCAAGGACGGC
>DASVED010000207.1:0-4798 GCA_036380775.1 Actinomycetes bacterium | reverse complement strand
CATGAAGGCCGACTGGCCGAAGTTGAGCAGGCCGGTGTAGCCGAAGTGGACGTTCAGGCCGATCGCTGCCAGGGCGAACACCACGGTCTCGAGACCCAGCCCCGCCTCGAGGGCGTTGACGATGATCCGTTCGAAGTTCATGGTCGCCTCCGCCTAGCCGACCCGCTGCGCCCGGCCGAGGATGCCCTGCGGTCGGACCAGGAGAATGACGATGAGGATGCCGAGCGCGCCGACGTTCTTGAGCTCGGCTGGGATCACCAAGGTGGACACGGTCACGAAGAGCCCGACGACGATGCTGCCCACGAGTGCGCCGAACGCGGTGCCGAGCCCGCCCAGCGTTACCGCCGCGAACATGAGCAGCAGGATCTGGAAGCCGGTCTGGAAGTTGATGCCCTGCGCGAGTCCCAGGAGGATGCCGGCCAAGCCTGCCAGCACCGACCCTGCGATCCACACGACCCGGATCACGCCGTCGACGTCGATCCCGGAGGCGGCGGCCAGGGCGGGGTTGTCGGCAACGGCCCGGGTGGCCTTCCCGATGCGCGTACGGAGGAGGGCGTACGCGGTCGCCATCAGGACGACGATCGCGATGCCCATGCTGGTGTAGTCGACCGGGCTCAGCGTGATCGGTCCGATGTCGACACCCTTCTGCCCCCGGTACGCCGGGTAGGAGCGGGTGCTGCCGGAGAACAGGTAGAGCAGGAAGTACCGGATGAACAGCGACAGACCGATGGAGACGATCATGGCGGCGATCAGGCCGGTGCCGCGGCGGCGCAGCGGCCGCCACAGGCCGGCGTCGTTCGCCCAGCCGACGAACCCCATGAACACCAGCGCGAGCGCGGCCGCAAGCAGGAAGTTCATGCCGCCGAAGTCGGGCAGGAACGGCAGCGTCCCGGTGCTGATCCACCACGCCGAGATCGCGCCAAGGGTCACCAGCTCGCCGTGCGAGAAGTTGGTCAGCCCGGTGGTGCCGAAGATGAGGGAGAGGCCGACTGCGGCGAGCGCGATGATCAGCCCGAACCGGAACCCCTCGGCGGTGAGCTGAGCGGCCTGCGCCCACTTGCTCTGGACCTGGCGCGTGCTCTCGCCGAGCGCGAAGAGCACCGGCTTGTCCTGCCCCTCGGCGACCGGGACCTTCAGCGAGTCGGCGTCCGGGTTGCGCAGCGTCACGCCCTTGGGGAGCGACTCCTGGTCCAAGGTGACCGTGAACGTCCCGGAGGCGTTCGTCTCGACGGTCCAGCGGCCGTTCTCGTCGGTGGTGGCCGACTCGTTGATCCCGCCCGGCCCCTTGACCGTGACCTTCGCACCTTCGACCGGCACCATCTCCTTGCCTTCCGGGTTGCGCAGGAAGCCGAAGATCGACTCGCCCTCGGCCAGCGCGGGGCCGGCGCCGAGACCGAGCATGCAGAAGAGTGCGGCGAACAGTGTCGCCACGAACACAGCGACTCTCGTGCGCACCAGGACACCTCCGGGGGCGAGGGGTGGTCGGTCGTACCGCTCAGGTCGTTGTCGTCGTCCGTGTCACGTTCCGGTGTCACCGTCGGCGGGAGCATAGTGCCCACGGCCCCGCTCCGGTGGGGGGACGCCGGGACCCGCTGTTTCGAAGATCCACGATCTTGGCTCAACCCTCGCGCCCGGCGCGTGGGTAGGCGTAGTGTCCGGCCGGGCTGTGCGGGGCGGCCGTCGAGACGAAGGACGTGTGCGGCCGACCCTGCCGGGGTCCCGCGTTCGTCCCGACCGTGACTGGAGGAGTGCCTTGACGCGACCCTGTGTTGTCGTCCGGGACGCCCGCCCCGACGATCTCCCCGCCCTGCTCGCCATCTGGGACGAGCTCCGTCAGATGGGCAGCCGGATGGAGCGGATCATCCCGGCCGCCGACGAGATGGGCGTCCTGGAGCGGCTCGAGGCGGTGGCCGACGACCCGAACTCGCGAGCGCTGGTCGCCGTTGCGGACGGTGACGTCGTGGGGATGACTGTGCTCAGTGTCCAGCCCTACGCGCCCCTGTTCGACCAGCGCGCCGTGCATGCCCACTACCTGCACGTGCGCGAGGGCTGCCGGCGCCAAGGTGTCGGCAAGGCGCTGCTCGCGGCCGCCGTCAGCCTCGCCGAGGAGGCGGGGGCGGACCACGTCATCACCAGCGTGATGCCGCAGATGCGGGACACCCAGCGGTTCTACGCGCGGCTCGGCTTCGGCCCGGTCGTCGTCCGGCGGGCTGTCCCGGTCAGCGTGCTGCGCCGACGGTTGGTCGGCCCGTCCGCGGTGGGGGTCATCGACCACGTGGTGGCCCGGCGCCGCAGCCTCCGGAGGGTCCGCGCGGCGGTCGCGAGGGCCGTCGACTAGCCCGCCGTACGTTCGCGAGGTCGGCCTGGTCAGGCGCCGGGGGCGGCGTCCCGGAGCAGGCAGGTGATGCGCGACGTGCACACCGGGCGCCCCTGCTCGTCGCGGACCTCGACCTGCCAGGACGCCATCGTCGAGCCGAGGTGCAGTGCCGTGGCGGTCCCGGTCACGACGCCGGACCGGGCCGCGCGGTGGTGGGTCGCATTGATCTCGATGCCGACCGCGACCCGGTCGGGACCGGCGTGCATCGCCGAACCGAACGAACCGAGCGTCTCGGCGAGGACCACCGATGCCCCGCCGTGCAGCAGGCCGTAAGGCTGGGTGTTGCCCGAGACGGGCATGGTCGCGGTCACCCGACGGGTCTCGACCTCGGTGAACTCGATACCCATCCGCTCGATCAGGGTGCCCCGGCCCATGGCGTTGGCCATCTCGAGGCGGGCGGCCGCATCCGGTGTGGTCGTCATGAGGGGATCGTAGGCAGCGGGACCGGCCATCAGGGCGCTGTCAGGTCCCGCGGATAGGGTCGAGGCCGTGACCGACTCGCCCAACCGGCTCCTGCTGATCGACGGGCACTCGATCGCCTACCGCGCGTTCTACGCCCTGCCGGTCGAGAACTTCTCGACGACGACCGGCCAGTCGACGAACGCGGTCTACGGCTTCACGTCGATGCTCATCAACCTGCTGCGCGACGAGCAGCCGACCCACGTGGCGGTCGCCTTCGACGTGTCCCGGCAGACGTTCCGCAGCGAGCTGTTCGCCGACTACAAGGCCAACCGGACGAGCAGCCCGGACGAGTTCAAGGGTCAGGTCGCGCTGGTCAAGGAGGTCCTGTCCGCCCTGCGGATCCCGAGCCTCGAGGTCGCGGGCTACGAGGCTGACGACGTGATCGCCACGGTCACGACGCGGGCCGAGCGCGAGGGCTTCCAGGTGCTGATCTGCACCGGAGACCGGGACGCCCTGCAGCTGGTCAGCGACGCGGTGACGGTGCTGTACCCGCGCAAGGGCGTCTCGGACATGTGGCGCTTCACGCCGGAGACCATGCGCGAGAAGTACGGCCTGAGCCCATCGCAGTACCCCGACTTCGCGGCTCTGCGCGGCGACCCCAGCGACAACCTGCCCAACATCCCGTCGGTCGGCGAGAAGACCGCGACCAAGTGGGTCGTCGAGTTCGGCGACCTCGACTCGCTGGTCGAGCGGGTCGACGAGGTCAAGGGGAAGGCCGGCGACGCGCTGCGCGCCCACCTGGCTCAGGTGATCCAGAACCGGCAGCTGACCGAGCTGGTCCGTGACGTCCCCGTCGACGTGATGCCGGGCGACCTGGCGCGGGTCAACTGGGAGCGCGACGAGGTCCATACCGTCTTCGACTCGCTGGAGTTCCGCGTCCTGCGCGACCGGCTCTACGCGACGGTCGAGTCCGCCTTGCCCGAGGCGGACGAGGGTTTCGACGTGGCCTGCCGGGTGCTCGCCCCGGGCGAGCTGGCCGGATGGCTCGACGAGCACGCTCGCGGGCCCGGGCGCACCGGCGTGCACATCTCCGGGTTCTGGGCCGGCGGCACCGGCGACGTGACGGGCGTCGCGCTGGCGACCTCCGCCGGCCAGGGCGCCTGGTTCGAGCCGGCGGACCTGGACGCCGCCGACGAGAAGTCGTTCGCCGACTGGCTGGCCGACGCCGACCGGCCGAAGGCGCTGCACGACGTCAAGGGGCCGTCACTCGCGTTCGCCGCTCGAGGGTGGGACCTCGCAGGGGTCACCAGCGACACCGCCCTGTCGGCGTACCTCGCGATGCCCGACCAGCGCAGCTACGACCTCGCCGACCTCGCCCTGCGCTACCTCCGCCGCGAGCTGCGGTCCGAGCAGGAGGCAGCGGAAGGCCAGCTGTCCCTGGACGGGGTGGACGAGGCTGAGGCGGCCGAGGCCGACGTCGTGCGTGCCTACGCCGTCCTCGAGCTGGCCGACCGGCTCGACGCCGAGCTGGAGACCAAGGAGGCCTCTCGGTTGCTCCGCGAGGTCGAGCTGCCGCTCGTGGAGGTGCTCGCGCAGATGGAGCGCACCGGCGTCGCGGTCGACGCCGAGCACCTTGCGTCCCTGGAGTCCCAGTTCGGGTCCGCGGTGAAGTCGGCCGCCGACGAGGCCTTCGCGGTCCTGGGCCGGGAGATCAACCTCGGGTCGCCGAAGCAGCTGCAGGTCGTCCTGTTCGACGACCTCGGGATGCCCAAGACCAAGCGGACGAAGACCGGCTGGACCACCGACGCCGAGGCACTGCTGACCCTCTTCGCGCAGACCGAGCACCCGTTCCTCGCCGCCCTGCTGCGTCATCGAGATGCCACCCGGCTCAAGGTCACCGTCGACGGCCTGCTCAAGACCGTCGCGGACGACGGCCGCATCCACACGACGTACAACCAGATGATCGCCTCGACCGGCCGGCTGTCCTCGACCGACCCCAACCTGCAGAACATCCCGATC
>DASVED010000206.1:0-4829 GCA_036380775.1 Actinomycetes bacterium | reverse complement strand
GGGAGCAGGCCGACGTCGCGGCCGGCGCGCTCGGAGAGGAACCACCGGTGCTCGAGCACCTCGTGGAACACCTCGGCCGGCTCGAGCTTGCCGCGCAGCTCCTTGGGCACGGCCTGCACGACCGGCTCGAAGGACTCGGTCACCCAGCGGTGCGCGACGATCTCCTCGTCCTCGTTCTGGATGTCCTTCGCGGCACGGTAGGCGTCGAGGTCGTTGAGCAGCCGACGTGCCTGGTTCTCCTCGACGTCGAGGCCGGTGAGGCGCAGCAGCCGGCGGCTGTGGTGGCCGGCGTCGACCACCTTCGGCTCGAGGTGGACCGTGCGGCCCTCGATGTCGGTCACGATCGTGAGCTCGGCGACGTCGAAGCCAAGGTCGTTGAGCCGGCGGATCCGCTGGTCGATGCGGAAGCGCTCCCCGGTCTCGAAGGTCTCCGAGCCGAGCAGCTCGTCCCACAGGGACGTGTAGCGCTCGACGACCTGGTCGGCGGTGATGACCGGGTCGATCGACTCGTGCAGCAGGCCCCCAGCCTCCAGGTCCAGCAGCTCGCCGGCGATGTTGGTCCGGGCCAGGTCGAGGTCGTAGTGCCGCTGGCCGTTGGACAGCGTCCCGTGCAGCTCGCCGGTCTCGGCGTCGACGAGGTACGCCGCGAAGGCACCGGCGTCGCGCCGGAAGAGTGTGTTCGACAGCGAGCAGTCGCCCCAGTAGAAGCCCGCGGTGTGCATGCGGACCAGCAGCGCCGCCAGCGCGTCGAGCAGCCGGGTGGCCGTGTCCGGGCGCAGGGTCGAGGAGAACAGGGCGCGGTAGGGCAGTGAGAACTGCAGGTGCCGGGTGATCAGGGCCGCGTCGAGTGGCTGACCGTGGTCGTCGACGCGGCCGGAGAGCACGCCGACCGCCTCGACCGCCGGCAGGTCCCGGCGCTCGAGCTGGCGCAGCAGGCCGTACTCCCGCAGCGCGATGACCTCGCCGACCTCCTTGACGGCGTAGACAGCGCTCCCGAGCCGGACGAACCGCACGACGTGGCGCGAGATGCCGCGCGGGAGGGAGACCAGCTGGTCGGCGGGCCACTCCTCCAGCGGGACGTTCCAGGGCAGGTCGAGCAGCGCCGGGTCGCTGGGAGCGGCGAGCAGCTGCAGGGCCATGGCACCCATGGTGCCGGGTGCGACCCCGCAGCCGCTCGGGCGTCCGTCAGGTGGGGAGGCGCTCGCCGGTCTCGGTGGAGAACAGGTGCAGGTGGCCCTGCTTGGGGGCGAAGTGCACCGTCTCGCCCTTTGCCGGCGGCTTGCGGCCGTCGACCCGGGCGATGATGTCGTACGGCTTGCCGTCGAGGTCGGCGGTGCCGTAGACGTAGGCGTCGGCGCCGAGCTCCTCGACCAGGTTGATGACGGTAGCCAGCCCCTGGCCCTCGCCGACGAGGTCCATGTCCTCCGGCCGCACGCCGATGGTGATCTTGCGGCCGGCCTTGTCGGCCACCTCTGCGGTCTCCCTGGGGATCGGCATGGTGGCTCCGCCGAAGTGCAGCGTCCCGCCCTCCGCGGAGACCTGCAGGAGGTTCATCGCGGGGGAGCCGATGAAGCCGGCCACAAAGACGTTGTCGGGGTGGTCGTACATGCGGCGCGGGGTGTCGACCTGCTGCAGGATGCCGTCCTTGAGCACCGCGACGCGGTCGCCCATCGTCATGGCCTCGATCTGGTCGTGGGTCACGTAGACGGTGGTGACGCCGAGCCGACGCTGCAGGGCCGCGATCTGGCTGCGGGTCTGGACGCGGAGCTTGGCGTCGAGGTTCGACAGCGGCTCGTCCATCAGGAACACCTGGGGGGAGCGCACGATCGCGCGGCCCATCGCGACGCGCTGGCGCTGCCCACCGGAGAGCGCCTTCGGCTTGCGGTCGAGGTACTCCTCGAGGTCGAGGATCTTGGCGGCCTCGGTGACCCGCTCCCGGATCGTGTCCTTGGACTCGCCGGCGATCTTGAGCGCGAACCCCATGTTCTCGGCGACAGTCATGTGCGGGTAGAGGGCGTAGTTCTGGAACACCATGGCGATGTCGCGGTCCTTGGGCGCGAGGTTCGTCACGTCACGCTCACCGATGCGGATCGAGCCGCCGTTCACGTCCTCGAGCCCTGCGAGCATCCGCAGGGAGGTGGACTTCCCGCATCCGGACGGGCCGACGAGGACGAGGAACTCGCCGTCGCCGATCTCGATGTCGAGGGCGTCCACCGCGGGCTTCTCAGCCCCCGGGAAGAGTCTCGTCGCCTTGTCGAACGTCACTGTCGCCATGCCTGGCCTTCCCTTCACCGGCAGGAACGTGCCGGACGATCCGAGTGGAGGGTGGTGCTCCCGCCGCGGGCTGCGATGGGTGCGTGCGATCGCACCGTAACCTCCCCGCAACCTGGCCGTCTATGCGTGTCCGCGTCCGTCGTGGCGGAGCCCGTCCGTGACCCAATCGTTACCGGGTCACCTGTTGCCCCGCGCTTGCGTAAACGTTTACATCGGGTTACCCGGGATGCGGTCGACCGTCCGCTCCGCCGGCGGGGGGCCGGACCGGTTCTGCAACTGTGAGAAGAGGGAGCAGTGCGCATGGGATCCACGAAGGCACGGCGCGGTCTCGCCGCGTTCGCCTGCGTTCTGAGTGCGAGCCTCGTCCTGGCCGCCTGCGGAGGCGACGACGACGGGGGCGGTGGCGGCGGCACCAACAAGGCGGAGGGCAAGGCTCCGGGCGCCGGCAAGGCCGAATGCGAGGGCCTGGAGAACGTGATGGAGTTCGGCGATCTGTCGGGCACCACGGTGTCGGTCTACACCTCAGTCGTGGCCCCGGAGGACAAGCCGCACAAGGACTCCTATCAGCTCTTCACGGAGTGCACCGGCGCGAACGTGAAGTACGAGGGGTCCAAGGAGTTCGAGGCCCAGGTCGTCGTCCGGGTCCGTGGCGGCAACCCGCCGGACATCGCCTACGTGCCGCAGCCCGGCCTGCTCAAGACGCTCGTCGAGGACACCGGCAAGGTGGCGGAGATCGCCCCCAGCGTCCAGGACAACATCGACGAGTGGTTCGGCGAGGACTGGAAGACCTACGTCACGGTCGGCGGCAAGCAGTACGCCGCGCCCATCGACGCCAACGTCAAGTCGTTCGTCTGGTATTCACCCGCCATGTTCGAGGAGAACGGCTGGGAGATCCCCGAGACGTGGGACGACATGATCGCGCTGTCGGACACGATCGCCGGGACCGGGATCAAGCCGTGGTGCGCCGGTATCGGTTCCGGTGAGGCCACCGGCTGGCCGGCGACCGACTGGCTCGAGGACGTCATGCTCCGCGAGGTCGGCCCGGACGTCTACGACCAGTGGGTCAACCACGAGATCCCGTTCGACGACCCGCAGGTCGTCAGTGCCCTGGACCGCGTTGGCGACATCCTCAAGAACGACAAGTACGTCAACGGTGGCATCGGCGACGTGAAGAGCATCGCTACCACCACCTTCCAGGACGGCGGCCTGCCGATCCTCGACGGTGAGTGCGCTCTGCACCGCCAGGCGAGCTTCCAGGCGGCGAACTGGGGCGAGGGCGTTGAGGTGGGTGAGGACGGCGACGTCTTCGCCTTCTACCTGCCCGTCGTGAGCGAGGAGTTCGGCAAGCCCGTCCTGGGCGCCGGCAACTTCGCCGTGGCGTTCGACGACCGTCCCGAGGTGCAGGCCTTCCAGACCTACGTGTCCTCGGACGTGTGGGCGAACGAGAAGGGCAAGGCGACGCCGAACGGCGGGTTCGTCAGCGCCAACACCGGGCTGGACGTCGCCAACGTCGCCAGCGCCATCGACCAGCTGTCGGTGGAGATCCTGCAGGACCCGGAGTCGGTCTTCCGGTTCGACGGCTCCGACCTGATGCCCGGTGCGGTCGGTGCCGGCTCCTTCTGGAAGGAGATCACCGCGTGGATCACCGGCAAGAGCACGAAGGAGACGCTCAGCGCCATCGAGGGTTCCTGGCCGGCTAGCTAGGTCGACCCCGGTGGTGCCGAGAGCCTGACCGGCTGTCGGGGGCGCGTCCCACGCGGCGCGCCCCCGACGACCCGGCTTCCGCCTGCAGCTTCACCTCCCCAGGAAGGTAGGTCGCGATGTCGGCTGGTGCGAAGTTCGTCGACATGGTTATCGCCATCTTGGCCTTCTTGGCCGTGATGGGAATTGTGCTGTTCCTCGCCGACCGCATGCGGTCCAAGCGCGGCGAGCTGGTCCAGACCATCGTCTTCATCCTGCCCGCGGCCATACTCATCGCGGTCGGGCTGCTGTACCCCGGGCTGCGGACGATCTTCGAGTCGTTCCGCGACAACGCCAGCCGGGAGTTCGTGGGGCTGGACAACTACAAGACCATCTTCACCAACAGCGACCAGCTCACCGTGCTGAGGAACACCGCCCTGTGGGTGATCCTCACGCCGATCCTCGCGACCATCATCGGGCTGGTCTACGCGGTCCTCATCGACAAGGCGAAGGTCGAGGCGATCGCCAAGGCCCTGATCTTCCTGCCGATGGCCATCTCTCTGGTCGGCGCATCGCTGATCTGGAAGTTCGTCTACGACTACCGGGCCACCGAGAACGAGCAGATCGGGCTGGCCAACCAGATCCTGAAGTGGATAGGTCTCGACACCTATCGGTTCTTACTCACGGAACCCTGGAACACCCTCTTCCTGATCGTCATCATGATCTGGGTGCAGGCAGGCTTCGCCATGACCGTGCTCTCCGCATCGATCAAGGCGATCCCCGACGACATCGTCGAAGCGGCCCGACTCGACGGCGTCAGCGGTTTTCGGATGTTCCGCTTCATCACGGTGCCGAGCATCCGGCCCTCCCTGATC
>DASVED010000205.1:0-2177 GCA_036380775.1 Actinomycetes bacterium | reverse complement strand
GGCATCTCCCCCGTCGGCCAGAAGCGCGCGCACCCGACCGTGCTGGACGCGAGCGCGCTCCAGCACGGGACGATCCTCGTCTCGGGCGGACGTCGCGGCTTCGACCTCGAGCTGGCACCGACAGACCTGGTGGCGGTCACCGGTGCGGTGACCGCCACCATCGGTCGCTAGCGAGCTGGACCGAGTGAGACGGGTCAGTCGGTCGTCAGCTTGAGCATCCCGTGCAGCACGTCGCCGTCGACCCAGCTGCTGATGCCGAAGGCCGACAGCGGCGCCACGTTGTCGGTGACCTCGGCGTCGCCGCCCAGGTCGTCGGTGAGCCGGACCAGCCAGTCGTCGTCGGCGTCGAAGTTGACGTAGAGCACCGTCTGGGCGTCGTCGCCCTCGACGACCTTCGAGTAGTCGTCGCTGTCGCCGAGCCCACCGCCCTCCTCGAGCTTGCCGCGGTAGTCGTCCCGCAGCGCGAGCACGGCATAGCCGTCGCCCTCGGACACGTCCAGGAACTCCGCGGCCTCGGGGCCGGCCAGGTCGCTGATCTTGTCGAGGACGGTCTGGATCTCGTCGGCGTCGCCCTTGATCCGGATGCCGGCGGGGATCTCGCCCGGACCGCCGTTGGTGATGGCGTCGGGGTCGATGCCGCTGCCGACCGAGATGGTCACGCCCTCGCCGAGCAGCGTCTCGACGTCCTCGGGGAACGCGAGTCCGGTCTCGTCCTCGAACTGGGCCAGCTGCTCGTCGATGGTGGCGGCCTCGTCGGGGATGCTCTTCTTCACGTAGTCGAGCAGCGCACCGGCCCAGCCCTCCTCCAGGCCGAGGCCCATCGCTGCCACGGTGTCCGCGGGCAGGCTGGTGACCATGTCGACGCCGGTCTCGTTGTCGATGTACTTCGTCATGTCCTCCTGGTAGTTGGACATGGCGTACTCGACCTCGACGGCGCCGTCGTCGAAGCGCACCGTCGCGGCTGCGCCGTCGAAGCTGTCGATCAGCTCCTGGAGCTCGTCGGGGACCTGCTCGCCGTCGGCGGACATCCCGCCGAGCATCGCGCCCATGCCGGCCGCGTCGTCGAGGTACTGCGCGGCAGCCTTGGCGACGTACATGGTCATGAACCCGTCGTCGCCGGCCTCGCCGGTCCACTCGCCGAAGGCCGCGTCGTCGGCGAGCGTGCCGCTGTCGGTGGCGTCGAGGACCTGCTGGGCGATCTCCTCGGTCTCCGCCACCACCATCCAGTCGCCGTCGACGACCCAGCCGCCCGCCTCGTCGCCGGAACCCTCGGCGCCGCCGCACGTCTCGTTGAGGGTCGCCATGCCGTCCTCGGCCTTGCCGGCGTCGGTCACCTGGAACACGCCGACCGGGGTGGGCTCGTCCTCACCGAGGTCCACGGCGGCGATCGCCGCGCGGGACCCGGCCCACGGCTTCACGTCCTCGGCGTAGTCGAGGCCCTCGCACTCGCCCGACTTGATGATCTCCTCGAAGAACCGCTCGCGCAGGTCGTCGTCGGTCTCCAGGTTGACCCTGTCCGCGAAGGCCGGGAACTTGCGCAGCATCTTGATGGCCTCGATCTTCTGCCCCCCGCTGGGGTCGAGGTCGACGCTCATGTAGGCGATGGTCGAGGCGGGCAGCGCCTGGGCCGGCTGCGCGCCCGTCGCGAAGAAGCTGGTGGCGGCCCAGGCACCCCCGGCCACGACGGCGCCGCCGGCGACGATGGCGCCGAGGGCGATCAGCCGCTTGCGGTTGTCGTTGCCCGGGTCGTGGTCACCCGCGTGCGCGGACCCCCCGGGGCTCGATCCAGGGCTCGATCCGTCGTTCGGTCCGTCCAGGTACTCCGGGCTCCCCGGTGTGGTGCTCATGACAGTTCTGCTCCCCCGTTGCACGCGTCCCGACCAGCTCGGGACGTCCCACCTGTGGTCGCGACCAGCCTACCCACGAGCGCGGCTCGTCAACCCCTGTGACCCGAAGAGATACATCCCGACCAGACCAGTCATCGCACCCGCCGGGAACGCGACCAGCGCGGTCGAGTGCCACGGCGTGCTGCCGAGGTCGGGTGCGGTGAGGCCGAGGTCGCCCGGGAGCGGTGTGTAGTCGGGGGCGCCGGCGGCCAGTGCCTGCGGGTCGGCCGGACCGAGCGTGTGGCCGACGGCGTACATCACGACCGACGCGACGGACGCGGCGAGGAGCAC
>DASVED010000204.1:0-5506 GCA_036380775.1 Actinomycetes bacterium | reverse complement strand
CGGTGCCGGCGAGCACCGCCTGATGCGGGAGACCTGGGCCGGCCCCGTCACCGACGAGGCCGCCGACCTGGCTGTCGTGTCCTCCGAGCGGGTGTTCGAGGGCATGGTGTGGGACGTCCGCCGCGACGAGGTCGAGCTGGGTGACGGGCAGACGGTGACCCGGGAGGTCATCGCGCACACCGGGGCCGTCGGGGCGATCGTGCTCGACGGGCAGGACCGGGTGCTGCTGCTGCGGCAGTACCGCCACCCGGTGCGGTCCTACCTGTGGGAGCCGCCGGCCGGCCTCCTCGACGTACCCGGTGAGGACGCGTGGGCCGCTGCGCGCCGCGAGCTGGAGGAGGAGGCGCACCTGCGGGCCGAGCAGTGGTGGGTGCTGGCCGACTTCTACCTGACGCCGGGGGCCAGCGAGGAAGCGTTCCGCTGCTACCTGGCACGCGGGGTCTCCGAGGTGCCCGACGACGAGGTGCACCACGGGGAGGGCGAGGAGCGGGAGATGCCCAGCGTGTGGCTCCCGCTCGACGAGGCGCGCGACCTGGTGCTGGCCGGACGGCTGCACAACCCCTCGGCGGTCGTCGGCATCCTCGCCGCCTGCGCGGCGCGGGAGACCGGCTGGTCCACCCTGCGACCACCGGACGCCCCGTGGCCGGAGCGTTCACCCGGCCGCTGAGGCGACCGACCCTTGGCGAACTCCGCGCCGAGGGTGGAGAGTGGGTCGGTGCCTACAGAGCGAGAGTCCCCGGTCGAGGATGCCGACACGGCCACGGGCGACCTGGAGTACGACCTGGTGCACGAGGCCGACCTCCACGCCGTCGGCAGGCCACCGTCACCGCCGCCGGTCTACGTCCCCAACCAGACCGCCGCCTACGACGGGGACTACGGCTACGACCTGGCCCACGACGTCCCCGGCCGCTGACGATTCAGCGCCCGGCCCCGGTCCGCACAGCGTGCGCCCGGCCGGCCGTCTCGTCGACGACAGCGGGCGTGGACAGCCCGAGTTCGTCGAGCTCGAGCCGGGCCAGGCGTTCGGTGGCGGCGGGGTCGCCGTCCCGCCAGCCGGTCACCACGTCGGGACCGAGCCGGCTGAGCCGCCGCAGCGGCTGTCGGGCCAGCGCCCTCACCGCCAGGAGCTCGATGCTGGCCGGCCCGGCTCGGATCAGCCGGTGCGCGGCCGACGCCTCGACCACCCAGGCCAGCCGCTTGGGCAGCCAGAGGACGAGGAGGAGCAGGATCGGCACGCCAGCGACGAGCAGCCCGGTCAGCCGGGCGACGTCGGCCACGGTGTCCTGGTAGGCCTGCGCCGACTCGGCGAGCTCGCGGCTCGTCGAGGCCATGGCCTGGAACGGCTTGGCCAGCGTCCCGCCGACGAGCGGGGCGTCGCTGACGTCGCCGGCGGCGCCGCGCAGGGTGCCGTCGAGGTCACGGGCGGCGGTCTCGGCGTCCAGACCGGGCTCGGCGAGCGCCGACACCCGGTCGTTCGCGCTGCGACCCAGGCGGACGCTCAGGTAGACGAGCACGACGACGAGCACGTCGCCGAGCAGCTGGTTGACCAGGCGCAGCGGCCGGTCCGCGTAGAGCTTCATCGTCCGGGAGCATTCCCTCGGTAGGGTCGCGGGAACCGGGTGCACGGGGGAGGTCGGAAGATGGCGGGCGACGTCAGCAGCGGCGCCGGCGAAGAACACGACGCCCGGGAGGTCCCAGCGGGCAGCCGGATGGCTCTGTTCGGGGCGGTGCTCTACCTCTCGGAGTGGGTCGCGATCCTGGCGGCCTCCCCGCCCGGCCCGTTCGGACCGGGAGTGGGGCGTCGGGAGATCGTCTCGACCTACGCCGACCACGACGTCGGGGCGTCGCCGCGGCGGCCCGGGTCGCCGTCGATGGCGGCGCCACGTCCTCGGTCCTGGGGCTCGACCTGGGCTCGTACTGGATGATCGTGCTGATCTGGGGACCCATCGGGGTGTCCCTCCTGGCCGCCGGGCTGGCCATGTGGGCCTCGGGTGCCTTCCCCGCATGGCTGCCCTGGCTCGGCCTGGCTGCCGGCGTCGCGGGGATCCTCGCGTGCGTCGTGCTCGGCGCGGGGACCGACGGCTCGCCACCCGTCGCGGGCGAGGCCCTCGCGACCGTCGCCGCTCTCGCGATGTGGGTGTGGATGGTGGGCACCGGCGTCGTCCTGTTCCGGCGCGCGGGCGCGACCCGGGCGGGTGTGGCCGGCGCCTGACGGCGCCCGCCGGTCGCTGCGCGGCTCTTGTACCCTTCGGGACGGCGCGGTCAACGGCGACCGCCTGGGCCGGCACGAGCGCCCTGACCGCTAGAACGGAGATCACGCCGTGAAGGTCGGTATCCCGCGTGAGGTCAAGAACCACGAGTACCGAGTGGCGATCACACCGGCAGGGGTGCACGAGCTGGTGCGCTACGGGCACGAGGTGTACGTCGAGAAGGACGCCGGTGCGGGGTCCTCCATCCCCGACGGCGCCTACGTCACGGCCGGCGCGCAGATCCTCGACACGGCCGACGACGTCTGGGGCACCGGCGAGCTCGTCCTCAAGGTCAAGGAGCCGGTGGAGGAGGAGTACGGACGGATGCGGGAGGGGCAGACCCTCTTCACCTACCTCCACCTCGCCGCCTCCAAGCCGTGCACCGACGCCTTGATCGACCGCAAGGTGACCGCGATCGCGTACGAGACGGTCGAGATGCCGGACCGGTCGCTGCCGCTCCTCGCGCCGATGTCCGAGGTCGCGGGCCGGCTGGCACCGCAGGTCGGCGCGCACACGCTGATGCGGGCCGAGGGCGGGCGCGGCATCCTGATGGGCGGTGTCTCCGGCGTCTACGCCGCGAAGGTCGTGGTCATCGGCGCCGGGGTCTCCGGGATGAACGCGGCGGCCATCGCGCTGGGCATGCAGGCCGAGGTGCTGCTCCTCGACAAGAACGTCGACCGGCTGCGCCAGGCGGACCGGATCTACCAGGGGCACCTGCAGACGGTCGCGTCCAACGCGTACGAGATCGAGCGGGCCTGCCTGGACGCCGACATGGTGATCGGCGCCGTCCTCGTCCCGGGGGCCAAGGCGCCGATGCTGGTGTCCAACGACCTGGTCTCGCGGATGCAGCCCGGGTCGGTGCTGGTGGACATCAGCATCGACCAGGGCGGCTGCTTCGAGGACTCGCGGCCCACGACGCACGCCGACCCCACGTACAAGGTCCACAACTCGGTGTTCTACTGCGTGGCCAACATGCCGGGCGCGGTGCCGCACACGTCCACCTACGCGCTCACGAACGTCACGCTGCCGTACGTCGTCGAGCTGGCCAACCACGGCTGGCGGGACGCGCTGCGCCGGGACGACGCTCTGGCGCTGGGCCTCAACACCCACGACGGGCGCATCGTCTACGGCCCGGTGGCCGAGGCGCACGGGGCCCAGGTGCTCGAGCTGGACGAGGTGCTGCGCTGAGGACGGCATGACCGAGGCGCTGGGCACGGCGCTGCGGACGTACCTGGACCACCTGGCGGTGGAGCGGGGTCTCGCGGCCAACACGCTGGCCTCGTACCGGCGCGACCTGCGGCGGTACCTGGTGCACCTGGCGGCGGCCGGCGTCGACGACCCGGCCGGCGTCACCGAGGCCGAGGTCGCGTCGTTCCTCGTCGCACTGCGGGAAGGGGACGAGCACCACCCACCGCTCGCCGCGAGCTCGGCCGGCCGGGCGGTCGTCGCGGTCCGTGGGTTCCACCGGTTCCTGCTCCGCGAGGGTCTGACCGGCACCGACCCGTCCCGGGGGGTGCGGCCGCCGGCACCGGCCAAGCGCCTGCCCAAGGCGATCTCGGTCGAGGACGTCGAAGCCCTGCTGGCTGCGGCCGGGTCCGAGGACACGCCGCGGGCCCTGCGCGACCGGGCGCTGCTCGAGCTGCTCTACGGCAGCGGGGCCAGGATCTCGGAGGCCGTCGGGCTCGACGTGGACGAGCTGGACATGGAGCAGGGTGTGGTCCGCCTGGTGGGCAAGGGCAGCAAGGAGCGCGTCGTGCCCGTCGGCTCGTTCGCCCGGGAGGCGGTGCAGGCCTATCTGGTTCGGGGTCGGCCGGCGCTGGCCGGGAACCTCACGGCCAGGTCGCTGTCGCCGGCGCTGTTCCTCAACGCGCGCGGCGGCCGGCTGTCCCGGCAGAGCGCGTGGACGGTGCTGCGGGCGGCGGCCGAGCGAGCCGGGATCACCCGCGACGTGTCACCGCACACGCTGCGGCACTCGTTCGCGACGCACCTGCTCGACGGGGGCGCCGACGTGCGCGTCGTCCAGGAGCTGCTCGGACACGCCTCGGTGACGACGACCCAGGTCTACACGCTGGTCACGGTCGACCGGCTGCGCGAGGTCTACGCGACCGCGCACCCCCGCGCCCGCTGACGGGTGGTCCGAACCAGCGAGTCAGCGCGTCCTCGAGCCCATCGTCGGTCCCATCGCCCACCCACGCGACGTATCCGTCGGGCCGGATCAACACCGCAGCGGGAGCAGCGACGTTGCCGAGCGCCGGGAGCTCCAAGGTGCCACCAAAGTCGGCATCGACGAGCTGGACCCGATCCGCCCAACCCGTGATGTCGAGTCCACCGGATTCGCCGAGGTTGAGCATGACCGGCTTGGCCCCGTGCAGCAGGGTGAAGACCCGACGCGGCCCGTCCGCGGTGACCAGGTCGAGATCGGGCATCCGACGACCGAGCAGCGGGTGTCCCTCGCCGAGCATGTAGTGAATGTCCAGGCCGGACATCATCGCGGCGTACCGCGTGCGCGGCTCGTCCATGCTCAGCAGGTCGGACACGGTGTCGCGCAAGGCATCAAGGCGCGCGTCCCCGGGCCGGATGAGCGCGACCTGCGCCATCGTGTTGCGCAGCACGCGGGCAGCGACCGGGTGGCGTTCCTCGTGATAGGTGTCCAGAAGGATTTCCGGCGACACGCCCTTGACCACCTGGGCCAGCTTCCACCCGAGGTTCACCGCATCCTGCACGCCGGTGTTGAGTCCCTGCCCACCCACCGGGGAGTGCACGTGTGCGGCGTCACCGGCAAGCAGGACACGCCTCTCGCGGTAGGCCGCGGCCTGACGGGTCATGTCGGTGAACCGGGAGATCCAGATGGGACTGTGCATCCCGTAGTCGGTCCCGTAGACGGAGATGACCGCCTCGCTGAGATCGCGCAGGGTCGGTTCGCTGGTGGATCCGACCTGCTGGTCGGTCACCATGACCCTGACCGGTCCGTGGTCGGCGTAGACGATCTCGCCGTCGCGGATCTCGTACTCGACCCTGCCGAGGCCGTGGAGGCCGCGGGCGTCCTGGCGGGTGCCCAGCTCCGGCTCCTCGGCCATCTCGACCTCGGCGATCAGGGCACTGGTCGTGGGCTCCCACCCAGGGAACTCGATGCCTGCTCCCTTGCGGACGAGGCTGCGTCCTCCGTCGCAGCCGACGAGGTAATCCGCCCGCAGCGACTGGCCGTCGGACAGCTCGACGTCGACGCCGGTGTCGTCCTGCGCGAACCCCGTCACCTC
>DASVED010000203.1:0-10571 GCA_036380775.1 Actinomycetes bacterium | reverse complement strand
TCCGCCCGGCCGCCGGTCGGGCTGTCGCTGCTCGGCCGGCGGGCACCGGCGCTGGCCGGCATGACCTTCGCCCTGCGCGGCGGGCGGCCCGGTCCGGCCGGCGGCTCCACCGGCGCCGTGCCGGTGCGCGCCACGCTGGCCGTGGCCGTGCTCGGGCTCTGCGGTGTCGTCGCGGTGGCCACCTTCTCCAGCAGCCTGGACCGGCTCGGTGAGAGTCCCGCCCGCTACGGCTGGGCCGCGGACTTCGCGATCATCGACTCGCGGCCGTTCGACCTCGAGGACCTGGCCACCGACCAGCGGGTCGCGGCTCTCGTCGACAGCTCGGCCGCGACGGTGCAGATCGCCGGCCGGCGGGTGCAGGGGATCTTCCTCCGGCCGCTGAAGGGTGAGACCCCGCTGACGGTCTTGACCGGGCGCCTGCCGCGGCGCGACGACGAGGTGGCGCTGGGCAGCCGGGAGGCCGACCGGCTCGGCGCGACGGTGGGCTCGACGGTCCCCTTGACGACGTACGACCGGGACGGCGCCCGCGGTCGTCGGACGCTGCGCGTGGTCGGTCTCGTCATCACCCCGCCGGTCAACGAGGGGCTGGGCGGCGGCGTGTTCCTCACCGCCCGCACGGCCACCGCCGCGTCCCGGTCGACGGCGTTCACCACGGCGTTCGTCGACGTGGCGCCGGGGGTCGACGCGCAGGCGATGTACGCCGAGCTGGCGCAGCGGCTGGAGATGATCCCCGCGGCGCAGCCGGCGGAGGTGCGCAACCTGGTCGCCCTCGGCCGGCTCCCGGCGCTGCTGGCGACGTTCCTCACCCTGCTGGCCGTCGCCGTCCTCGCCCACTCGCTGGTGCTGACCGGGCGGCGGCGGGCGCGGGACCTCGCGGTGCTGCGGGTGATCGGGCTGACGCCGGCCCAGGTGGGTGGTGCGCTGGTCGCGATGGCCCTGACGATCGGGGTGGTCGGACTGGCGCTCGGCCCGTTGCTCGGCCTGGCGGTCGGGCGGGTGGTCTGGGGCGAGGTGGCCAGCGGCATCGGCACGGCCGGTGACCCGGCGGTCCCGTGGCTGCTGCTGCTGGCCGCCGCTCCGCTGGTCCTGGTCGGCACTGCGCTGGTGGCCCTGCTCCCGGCCCGCCGGGCGGCCACGTTGCGTCCCGCCGAGGTGCTCCGCTCCGAGTGAGCCGTCGCGGCGGACCCGGTCACGGACGGGTGAGCGTCGCCTGCTCCCAGAGCCGGGCGATCAGGTCACCGGCCAGCTCGTCCTTGTCGAGGTACGCCGCCGCGCCACTGTCCTGGGCGTCCGCCGGCAGGTCGCTGGCCTGGTACGTCGAGCAGAGGAACACCACGGGTGCGCCGTCGAGGGCCGTGATCGCACGGGTCGCCGCGAGGCCGCCCATCCCCGGCATGTTGATGTCCATCAGGACCAGGTCGGGTCGCAGCTCGGTCACCGTCGCCACCGCGTCCTCACCGGTGGCGGCCTCCCCGACGAGCTCGAACCCCGGCGTACGCCGCAGAAGCGCGGCTGCCGCCATCCGGAACGGGCGCTGGTCGTCCACGATGAGCACGCGCACGGGCGCCCCTCGTCCGGTCATGCCGTCCAGTGTGCCGGGTGGGCGGGCGCGGGGAGCAGGTGGACAGTGCCCGGACGGAGGTGTGGCCAGCCCCCTACGCCGACGTGGAGCCGTGCTCGTGCAGGTAGACCAGCACGGCCTTGACCCGGCGGTTCAGGTCACGCTCCTCGCTCAGACCCAACTTGGAGAAGATCGAGTTGGTGTGCTTCTCGATCGCCCGCTCGGAGAGGAAGAGGCTGGCGGCGATGGCCGCGTTGGACTTCCCCTGCGCCATCTCGCCGAGCACCTCGAGCTCGCGCGGGGTCAGCGACCCGAGTGGGCTCTTGCGCTGCCCCTGATTGGCGGCGACCAGCTGCTCGACCACGGTGGGGTCGATGACCGACCCGCCCTCCGCGACCCGCTGCACCGCGTTGGTCAGCTCACCGACGTCACCGACCCGCTCCTTGAGCAGGTAGGCCCGGCCGCCGGAGCCGCCCTCGAGCAGCTGCAGCGCGAAGGACGCCTCGGCGTGCTGGCTGAGCAGCACCACGCCGATGTGCGGTCGCTCCTGACGCAGCTGCAGCGCCATCTGGATGCCCTCGTCGGTCTTGGTCGGCGGCATCCGGATGTCGCTGATCACGACGTCCGGCTCGAGCTCGACGACGGCCTTTTGCAGCGACGGCAGGTCGGCGACCGACCCGACGAGCTCCAGCGTGTCGTCGTGCGCGATCAGCCGCTCCAGCCCCTGCCGGAGCAGGGCCACATCCTCGGCCAGCAGTACCCGGATCGTCACCGGCTCACCCTATGTGGCCGACCCGCGCTGCCGGGCCGCAATTCGACCACGTCTACGTGGTCAACGCGCGGCAGCGCGAGGGTCAGGACTGCATGCGGGTCATGGCGAGGGTGACGAGGGTGATCAGCGCCTGCTTGGTGGCCTGGCGGTTGCGGGCGTCGGTGTAGAAGACGGGCGTCTCGTCGCGTACGGCGAGAGCCGACCGCACGTCCTCGATCGAGTGCTTGGCCACGCCGTCGAAGCAGTTGACCGCCAGCACGAACGGGATCTGCCGGGCCTCGAAGTAGTCGACCGCGTCGAAGCACGACTCGAGCCGCTCGGTGTCGACCAGGACGACCGCGCCGATCGCGCCGGTGACCAGGTCGTCCCACATGAAGTGGAACCGGTCCTGGCCGGGCGTGCCGAACAAGTAGAGCCACAGGTCACCCGGCAGTGCGATGCGACCGAAGTCCATCGCGACCGTCGTGGAGGTCTTGCGGTCCGAGACGCCGCCGGCGTCGTCGACGCCCACGCTGTGCTCGGTCATCGCCGCCTCGGTCGACAGCGGCTCGATGTCGGAGATGGATCCGATGAAGGTCGTCTTGCCAACGGCGAACCCGCCGGCGACGACGATCTTGACGGTGATGGGGGCTACCGGCGCACTTCCCGCCGGCTGCTGCGCGGGAGGCACCGGGGCCACCGTGACGTCAGAGCGAGGAAATGCCATTGAGAACACTCTCCAGGACCTTGAGGTTGGTGGCTGGGGATGCCGTCGCGGCCGGCGAACCGGAGTGCACGACGACCAACCCCTCGTCGGCGAGGTCACCGACGAGGACGCGGACAACGCCGAGGGGCAGGGACAGGTGCGCCGAGAGCTCGGCGACCGACAGGATCTGGTCACGGGTCAGGTCGAGGATGCGCCGGCGCTCCGAGGTCCCGACCGGGTCCTGCGCACCGGTGACCCCGCGCACGAGCGCCTCCAGCGCGAGGCCGGCGCGGACCGGTCGGGTCCGGCCGCGGGTCAGTGCATAAGGGCGTACGACGCGGGCCTCCTCGACCGTCTCCTCCTCGTAGAGGTCGTGGTGGCCGGCGGTGCTGCGCCGGTCAGGATCGGTGGGGCCGGTCACGGGTCACCTCTCCGCGCCCACGGGCCGCAGTCCGGAGGCCACCGATGCGCCCAGCGGCAGCCGCGAGCGCATCTCGCTCACCAGCTGCGGGGTCATCGTGGCCTCGGCCCGGGTCACCAGCAGGGTCATCTCGTAGCCGACCATCCCGACGTCGCAGGTGGCGTCGGCCGCCACGGCGAGCACCGAGCCGTCGCTGATGCTCGTCGTGAACAGGAACAGGTGGTCCATCTCGACGATCGACTGACGGACCTCACCGGCGGCGAGCTGGCGGGCCGCGCCGCGGGTCAGGCTGGACAGCCCCGACACGATCGCCGAGAGCTGGTCGCCCTGGGTCCGGTCGAGCTCGTCGGACATGGCCATGAGCAGGCCGTCGGCCGACACCACGAGGGTGTGCTGCACGCCGGGGACGCTCTTCACGAAGTTGCCCAGCAGCCAGCTGAAGTTGGCCGCCTCGGTGCTGAGAGTGCTCACGTCGTGTGGTCCTTGTCTCGTCGGGGGGGTCAGCTGGTCCGGTCGTCGCTGGTCTGGTCGTCGCCGGGCTCACCGGCAGGCGCCCGGCCGCGCTCCACGCCGGCCCGGAAGCCGGAGAGCATCCCGCGCACGTCGCTGGCGGAGCGCGACCTGGCCGGCGGCGGCGGTGGCGCCGCGGCGACCGGCGTGGGGGTGGCCTTTCGGGTACGCCGGACGAGGCCGGTGTCCGTGACCTCCGCGGCCGGCTGCGGATCCAGCGCCGGTGCGAAGGACGGCTCGTAGAGCCCGCGCAGCTCGGACAGCGCCGACGACGTGAGGTCCGACCGCGCGGTGAGGGCGGCCGAGTGGTCCTCCGTCGCCGCCGACGGCTGCGGCAACGACGACGCGACTGGGCCGCGGGACTGCAGGCCGGCGCTGACCGACACCGGTTCGGCCGGTGCTGCCCGGCGGGCGGGGAGGGCCGGCTCGGCCGGCGGCCGGTCGACGGCGGGAGCGACCGGTGCGGCGACCTCGGCGACGGGCACGGGGTCAGGAATGGCGGGCACGACAGGGGGGGCGACCTCGGCGACGGGCGCCGGGTCAGGAATGACCGGAGCCGCAGCCGTCGGGACGGGAATCGGAGCAGCAACAGGAACGGGGGCGACGGGAGCGGCCGGCGCGAGGTCGGCGTGAACCGGCTCCGGTGTCAGCACTGGTGCCGGCTGGCGCGGCGGGAGGGGATGGCGTTGCCGGCCGAACCTTCCGCCGGTCGGAGGGCCGGGCAGGATGTCGACGGCAGCGGCGAACTGGAACCGCTGCACCGGCTCGGGCTGCGGTTCCGGCTCGGGCTGGGTCTTGGGCGCGCTCGGCGGGTCGTCGTTCCGTGCCACCGGCTCGTCCACGATGACGGGCTCGTCCGCGACCGGCTCGACCTCCACCTCGTCCGCGACCGGCGCGACCTCGACCTCGTCAGCGACCGGCGCGACCTCGTCCGCAACCGGCGCGACCTGGACCTCGTCCGCGATCGGCTCGACGTCGTCAGCGACCGGCTCAGCGTCCACCTGGTCGAAGGTGGCCGGGTCGCGGTGGTCCGCGGCGACCGAGAAGACGTCGGAGGACACCTCGTGGGTGACCGGCTCGACGGCCTCCGGCACCGGCGTCACGGGTGCCGCTGCCGCCTTCGACCGCCGGGGCAGCGACCAGCGCCGCGCCGGCTTGGGCGGCGCGGGCTGCTGCTCCGAGTCGGGTGGGTGGACGAGCTGCTCGACCTCGTCGACCGGCTGGTCTGCCTCGACCGGCGGCTCGTCGACGACCTCGTCGATGTGGACGTCGACCTCGTCAACAACCTCGTCAACGACCGGCTCGACCTCGTCGACCGCGAGGCCCTCGAACACGTCCTGCGGAAGGCTGACGGTGACGACGGTCCCGGCGGTGCGACCGCGGCGCAGCTGCACGGTCGCGCCGAGCCGCGCCGCGAGCCGGCCCACGACGAACAGGCCGAGCCGTTGCGAGACAGCGATCTCGGCGACCGGCGGGTGCGCGATGCGCTCGTTGGCGTCGGCGATCTCCTCCTCGGACATGCCGAGCCCGTAGTCAGTGACGGTCACGTCGACCCCGTGGCCCGTGAGCGAGGCGGCGACGACGACCCGGGTCTCCGGGTTCGAGAAGTGTGTCGAGTTCTCGAGCAGCTCGGCGAGCAGGTGCGCGACGGTGAGCGCGTACCGGCCGGACACGTCCGGGTCCTCGGACATCGACAGGTCGATCCGGTCGAATGCCTCGATCTCGCCGACGGCGGTGCGGATGACGTCCGAGAGAGGCAGCGGCGAGCGCAGCCGACGGGTCGCGTCGATGCCGGCGAGCACCAGCAGGCTCTCGGCGTTGCGGCGCATCCGGGTCGCCAGGTGGTCGAGAGTGAACAGCCGCTCGAGGACGTCGGGGTCCTCCTCGCCGGCCTCCATCTGGTCGAGCGCCTTGAGCTGGCGGCCGAGCAGCACCTGGTTGCGCCGGGCGACGTTGACGAACATCTCGGCGATGCTCGACCGCAGGGCGGCCTGCTCCTTGGCGACCTGCACGGTGACGTCGTTGACGGTGTTGAACGCCTGTGCGAGCCGACCGATCTCGTCTGCCGACTCGACGGGGATCGGCTCGACGACGACACCCGGACCCTCGCCGGGCGTCTGCATCCGCTCGACCATCCGCGGCAGCTCGGCGCCGATGTCACCGGCGGCCACCGTCAGACGGCGCAGCGGTCGGGTGATCCGGCGGGCCAGGCCGATCGCCAGCATCAGGGCCAGCCCGAGGCCGAGCACCGCGACGGTCACGAGGACGAGCGTGCGCCGCTCCTGGGCGAGCTGGGTGGTCTCGGAGACCCGCGCGATGTCGTTCACCAGCGACGACTCCGCGTTGGTCATCGCCGAGATGCGCGAGTTCGCCGCCATCACCCACTCGACTGCTGCCCCGATGTCCGGCTTGCTGCCCTTGAGCAGATCGGGCAGCTGACGACGTACCTGGTCGATCTCGTAGTTCTGCGCGCCGGCCAGCTTGTCCTCCAAGGCGGAGAAGGCCGCGGCCGGCGCCGATCCCTGGAAGTCCTGGAGCGCCTCGCGCTGCTGGGCGGCGAAAGCCGACGCCTGGGCGAACTCCGCCTCGTTCAGCCCGCCCGACACGATCGCGACCTCGACCAGGTCCCGCTCGTGCGAGGCGTACTCGATGCCGCGCGACAGGGCCTGGTAGGCCTCGAGGGTCTGACCGAGCTCGGCGGTGCCCGTGGACGACAGGACGCCGGGCAGGTCGAGGTCGGCCCGGATCACCTTGCCGTAGAAGACGTCCGTCTCGGTGGCGAAGAACCGGCCGGCGTCGACGGAGGCCCGCGCGCCGGTCAGCTCGCCATGGACGGCGGTGGACCGAGCGACGGCAAGGCGCACCGCCTCGGGCATCCCGTCGACGGGCGATGCCTCGACCAGAATGTCCAGCTCGCGCAGCTGCCGGTCGGTGAACCGCCGCTGGGCGACCATCGCGTCCTCGCTCGCCGCCGAGGGGGACTGCAGGTGGTTCAGGGTGATGCTCCGCTCCTCCTGCAGGCTGTGGACCACGGCGTTGACCTGGACCGCGACCTCGGTGAGCGCGTTGATCTGACCGGCCCGTCGCGCCTCCGTCACCTGGTTGGCGACGAGGAGTCCCGTGACGACCGCGAGCAGCAGAGTCGGGATCGCCAGGACAGCGAGAAGCTTGGTGCGCACTCCAGCGTCACGCAGCATGCAGACACTCCACGGGTCGGCGTCGTCGGTCGGCGGACATCCCGGCGTCCGTCGGAGCCGGGAAGGGCGGTCGTACCTGGCATCGGCCGGTCGCCCGGGGTCCTTGAGCAGGCCCGCGCGGCAGGGCTTCCTAGGGTGTCGTCCATGAGAGCCGTGGTGCTGACCGGTCCGGGTGGCCCCGAGGTGATGCGGTGGGACGAGGTGCCCGACCCGGGGCCCGGCCCCGGCGAGGTCCTGATCGACGTGGTCGCCAGTGCCGTGAACCGCGCCGACCTCCTCCAGCGGCAAGGCCACTACGACCCCCCGCCGGGCAGCTCGCCCTACCCGGGGCTGGAAGTCTCCGGCCGGGTGTCAGCCCTCGGCGAGGGCGTCGACGCGGCCGGCGGGGTCGCGGTCGGCGACGAGGTGTGCGCGCTGCTGACCGGCGGCGGGTACGCGGAGAAGGTCGCCGTCCCGGTCGCCCAGGTGCTGCCGCTGCCGACAGGCGTGGACCTGGTCGACGCGGCTGCGCTCCCGGAGGTGGTGGCCACGGTCTGGTCCAACGTCTTCATGCTGGGCGGCCTGCGCCCGGGCGAGACGATCCTGGTCCACGGTGGCGCGTCGGGGATCGGCACCATGGCCATCCAGCTGGCGCGCGAGATGGGCGCACAGGTGATCGTGACCGCCGGCTCCGCCGCGAAGCTAGAACGCTGCCGCGAGCTCGGGGCAGGCGGGCTCATCAACTACCGCGACGAGGACTTCGTCTCCCGCGTACGTGAGGAGACCGACGGTCACGGCGCCGACGTCGTGCTCGACCTGATCGGCGCGAAGTACCTGGCGCGCAACGTCGAGGTGCTCGCCACCAACGGCCGGCTGGTCGTCATCGGACTGCAGGGTGGCACCAAGGCCGAGCTCGACCTGGGCCTTCTGCTGCGCAAGCGCGCCGCCGTGATCGCCACCAACCTGCGCGGCCGGCCGGCCGGGGAGAAGGCCGCCATCATCGCGTCGGTGCGCGAGAACGTCTGGCCCCTGGTCGGGTCCGGCAGCGTCCGGCCGGTGGTCGACCGGGTGCTCCCGATGGCCGAGGCCGCCGAGGCCCACCGCGTCCTGGAAGCCGGCGAGGCGGTCGGCAAGGTCGTGCTCACCACCTGACCGACCCTGAATGTGCGCCCGACACACCGTCGCGGCGGCGTGTCTGGTGCGCTGGCGCAACGACGATCATCCGGCCGGCCGTGCTCAGCTCGCTGCGTTCCGGCTGACGAGGCGCTCGCGGATCCGGGCACCCACCTGCCGCGGCTCGTCGACCCAGAAGCTGACCCGGCTGACGGCGAGCTCGCCACCACGCGTCGGCACCGCCATCGGCGCATGCAGCTGGACCTGGATGTTCACTCGTCCGGACACCCCCACTCGCAGGTCGGTCCCGGACTCGGTCTCCAGGGGCTGCAGGCTCCAGATCGAGCTGGGGAGGTCGGCCTCCTTGGTCGTGACTGCGGCCATGGCGTCCCACGGGAGCCGGATGTCGACGAATGCACCGTTGCGCACCCGCAGCGCGGACTCGGACATCAGGTGCGGCCGGGTGCGCAGCCCGGCCAGCCAGCCGAGCATCCAGACCAGCGTCCATACCCCAAGCGCGATCGAGACGACCTGGGCGCTGCGCCACGGCAGCAGGATGTGCAGCAGCGGCACCTCGGCCGCCGACGCGAAGATCCACAGGCACATGACCGGCGTGACGAGCCGGGCGTAGCCGACGGGCTGGTCGCCGGCACCGACGGACGGCCGGCGGGCCACCCAGCGGAGCAGGTTGCGGTACATCGCGAACTCGAAGACGACCGCGTGCCACAGCAGTCGCGGGACCTTTCGCAGGACGCCGGTCATCCGGTGGCCCCGCCCGCGGCGGCCCCCGACCCTGCCGCCTCCGCCTCCGCCTCCGCGATCATCGCCTTGAGCCGATCGATGACGCCGCCGAGCAGCGTGCTGAGCTGCCCGACCTCGGCCTCGGTCAGCGGGCCGAACAACCCGGTGGCCAGCTCCACCTGGCCGCGCGCCATCTCCGCCGCGAGGCGGGCGCCGTCGTCGGTGAACCCGACCAACGTGGCCCGCCGGTCGGTCGGGTGCGGGCGACGCACGACCAGCCCGGACGCCTCCAGCCCGTCGACCAGCCCGGTGATGTTGCGCGGGCTGACCCGCAGCGCGTCGGCCAGCGCCCGTTGCGTCGACGGACCGCCGCGGAGCACCCACAGCAGGTGGGCCCGGGCCGGGGTGAGCCCGTCGCGCTCGAAGCTGCGGTTCATGTCGTCGGTGAGCAGCAGGGTCAGCTCGAGGACCTGGTCGAGGGCGTGCTCCTGGCGCGGATCCATACCGTGAAGTTACATCACTATGTCGTCGCTGCACGACGTGGGAGTGGTCAGCCGACCGGGGACCGCTTCGTCCAGGCGTCGATCTCGAGCACCGGGCGCATCCCGACCGACTCGTAGATGCGCAGCGCACCGGTCACGTTCGCGACGTCCACGTGCAGCAGGACGGCCGACCGGCCAACCGCCGCGGAGGCGGCGAAGTAGGCGCGCAGCAGGGCGGTGCCGACTCCCATGCCGCGGGCCGTGGGCAGCGTGCCGAGCGTCCGTACGTAGCCCGCGTTCTCGTCCGGCGCGAACGGTGCCGTTCCGACCAGCAACCCGACCGGCTCGCCATCGACCTCGGCCAGCCAGACCTCGGCGAATTCCGGACCCCGCTCGGTCAGCCGCCGCCGCCACGACTCGTAGGTCTTCTCGACGTGCCCGAAGTGCTCGGTGAACGACGTGCTCTCGATCCGGTGCGCGACCCGCAGGTCCTCCTCCGACATGCCGGACCGCCGGACCCGGACCCGTTCCGCCGGCGTGACCACGCCGGCCTGGTCATCGAGGTCGATGCGCATCCGGGTGAAGGTGGTCTCGACGTCGTACCCGAGATCGTGCAGCCATCTCCGGGTCCGCTCGTCCTGCCGGTACACACCCATCCCGAGCACCACCCGGTGATGGCCGGCTTCCCGGGCGAGCTCGCGACCGCGCTCCTCCAGCACCTCGAGGGCGGCCACGCCGAGCCGCCCGTCGTGGTCGGGCAGTACATAGACGTCGAGCTCAGCCCGCTCGCTGTCGCCCTCACGGGACACCCAGCCGTACGCGACGAGAGTGCCGTCGGCGGCGTACCAGCCGTGCTGCTCGGCGTCCTGCCGGCGCAGGTCGGCTGCGATCTCGTCCTCGGTGAAGTCGACCCGGCCGAGCACGGCGACGTCGCTAGCCCGCAGCAGCGCCGTCACGTCGTCGAGGTCGTCAGGCCCCAGATCGCGTCGGGTCAGTCCCGCGGTGGCCGCCCCCGCATCGATCGTGGTCATGGCCGGGAAGCCTGCCAGCCGGGCCCGGCACGATCCATCGCATTCCCTGTGGGCAAGGATGGGTGCATGACCGAGGAGC
>DASVED010000202.1:0-10179 GCA_036380775.1 Actinomycetes bacterium | reverse complement strand
CGCGGTCCGGATCTGCTGCAGCGAGACCCCGGTGTCCAGCAAGCGCTTGACCACCTTGAGCACCAGGATGTCGCGGAAGCTGTAGAGCCGCTGGCTGCCGGATCCGGCCGCCGAGCGGATGCCCGGCTCGACCAATCCGGTCCGGGCCCAGTAGTCGAGCTGGCGGTAGGTGATCCCGGCGGCGGTACACGCCGTCGGCCCGCGGTAGCCCATGTCCTCGGGCAGGACCGGCAGCTCGTCGGTGAACAGCAAACCCTGCTGGCCGGCCGCCCGTCGAGCCGCCGCGAGCGCAGCCTTGTCGACCGAGTCGCCGCTGGTGGTGCCGCCGGTGCTGGTCACACGGACCTCCGTCTCGGACGCCCCGGGGGAAGGTCCCGCATCGCCGCACGAGCAGATCAGCGGATCACACGGGTGGAGTTACAGCGGGGGCGTTCAGGTCCCTGACGGTACGCACCCCCGACCCTGCGGTCAACGATCCCCGGCGGTCCGGGCTCGGCGTGTCCGAGTCTCGACCTCAGGTCGAGGGTCAGGCCTTGTCAGCCCCCGTCATCCCTTGGGAGGGGGCTCGTCGCCGCTGAAGTCCTCCGGCGAGATCTGGTCGAGGAACTCCCGGAACTTCTCGACCTCGTCCTCCTGCTCGTCCGGGATGCTGATCCCGGCCTCCTCGAGGACCTCCTCGGCGCCGAAGATCGGCGTGCTGGTCCGCAGCGCGACGGCGATGGCGTCCGACGGCCGGGCGCTCACCTCGACCCCGCTCGCGAACACCATCTCGGCGTAGAACACGCCGTCCCGCAGCGAGGTGATGCGCACCTGGGTCAGCTGCTGACCACTGGCCTCGAGCAGGTCCCGGATCAGGTCGTGGGTCAACGGGCGCGGGGGCACCACGCCCTGCTGGGCGAACGCGATCGCGGTGGCCTCGCCGGCCCCGATCCAGATCGGGAGGTAGCGCTCGCCGCCGGACTCCTTGAGCAGGACGATGGGCTGGTTGGAGGGCATCTCCACTCGCACACCCACGACGTCGAGCTCGTTCACGCAGCCCACCCTACCCGCGCCGAGGCTTGGTCACCGGTGCCCATCGCCTGCCAGCGGCTGGCCGCGTCAGGTGCCGACGATCCCCGACCGTCAGTTCCCGACGATGCCCGACCGTCAGGTGCCGACGATGTCCCTCAGCCGCGCCCGCACCAGGGCGGTGTGCAGCCGCAGCGACAGCGCCCCCATCTCGCGCGCGGCCTCCTCCGCCCGGGCTCGTGCCTGTGGGCTGCGCTGCCGCAGAAGAGGCCCGACCACCTGCGCGACGAGGTCCGACTCCCGCTCGGCTGCCGTCCGGAACGCCCGCAGGTGCCGGGGCTCGAGACCGTACGTCGCCAGCTCGGCCACGGCAGAGGCGACGACGAGGGCATCGGCGTCGTACAACGGCCCCCCGCCGGCGCGGTTCCCCGACGTGCGCCGCGACCCTCGCACCGGGGCGACCAGGCCGTACCCCTCGATCTCGTCGAGCAGCTCCGCGTCGATGCCAGCGGAGGACAGCAGCTCCTCGCGCGAGAGCCGCAGCTCCACGCTCTCCGTGGCCAGCGCCCGCGGCCCCGGCAGCGACTCGTCCGCGCTGCGAGGCACCCGGGGCCGGTCGCCCGGCACGGACGGCGGCTCGAGTCCGCGGTCGATCGCGTCGAGGTGCTCCCGGATGACCCGCAGCGGCAGGTAGTGGTCACGCTGGGCGGCCAGCACGTACCGAAGGCGGGCCACGTCGGCATGGCTGAACTTGCGGTAGCCGGACGGGGTCCGGGCCGGCTCCACCAGCCCTTCGGACTCGAGGAAGCGGATCTTCGAGATCGTGACGTCCGCGAACTCCGGTCGGAGCTGGGTGAGCACCTCGCCGATACTCATCAGCGAACTGGCCGGCAAGGCCGAGCTCATCGCGCTCTCCTCATCCCGCCCGGTCAGCCGTGCTGGTGCGGGTAGAAGACGAGCCGGTACTTGCCCACCTGGACCTCGTCACCGCCGGAGAGCTCCGTCTCGTCGATGCGCTCGCGGTTGACGTAGGTGCCGTTGAGCGACCCGACGTCGCGCACCGAGAAGCCGTCCCCGGTACGGACGAACTCCGCGTGCCGGCGGGACACGGTGACGTCGTCGAGGAAGATGTCGCTGGAGGGGTGACGCCCGGCCGTGGTCGTGTCGGAGTCGAGCAGGAAGCGGCTGCCCGAGTTGGGCCCACGACGTACGACCAGCAAGGCCGAGCTCGGCGGCAGGGCGTCGATGGCCGCCTGGTCGGCGCCGGAGAGGCCCTCCGACTTGTCGGCGGGCTCGCCGCCGGGCTCGAAGCCACCGCTGATGGTGATCGTCGACGTCTCGCCCGGCGAGGCGGCTTCGGGCTGGCCGGGTCGCAGCGCTGCGCCGCAGTTGCTGCAGAAGCGGGCGTCCTCGGCGTTGCTGTGACCACACTGCGTGCAGCTCGGCATCGGTGGGCCTCCCGCCACGGGGTCGCCGTGGGTGTCGACAGTGATGGTCAAGACCTTACCCTCCACCAGAGGTGGAGGTGGTGCACCTCGGAACCGCGCGACTACCCCTCGAGCCCGGCCTGGTAGGCGGCCGCGTCGAGCAGGCCGTCGCCAGCATGTCCCGCATTATCCCCGTCGGGTTTGATCGCGAGCATCCAGCCGTCGCCGTAGGGGTCGGAGTTGACCAGCTCGGGTGACGTGTCGAGCGCCTCGTTGCGCTCGACGACCGTGCCGGTCACCGGGGCGTAGACGTCGGACACGCTCTTGGTCGACTCGATCTCGCCGCAGGTCTCACCTGCCGTCACGTGGCTGCCGGCCTCCGGGAGCGTCACGAAGACGATGTCCCCCAGCGCGTCCTGCGCGTAGTCAGTGACCCCCACACGCAGCGTGTCGCCCTCGCTGCGAACCCACTCGTGGTCCTTCGTGTACTGCAGGTCCTCGGGGATCACGGAACAGCCTCTCTGGTCGTCGTCGGGCTGACCGTCACTCGTCGTCCGCGGCATCGTCGGCGTCAGCCGGGCGAGCGTAACGAGGCGACGGAGTGGCCCGCAAGGAGCTGATCACGACGGTCTGCTCCTGCGTCACGACACCCTGTGCGCCGCGCTGCGCCAGCACGTCGAGCACGCCGCCGGGGATGTCGAGGGCCGCCGCCAGGGTGCGGGACTCGCCCACCACACTGAACTGGTACGGGGACTCAAGCACCGTCCCGTCGACCTCCACGCCCGACCCGTCCTCGGGCCCACCTGCGTCGACGAACGACGTGCTCGCGACGACCCGGACCGCGGGTCCCCCGACTGTGGAGACCTCGATCGCCTCGGCTCCGGCGTCGCGCAGCTCCTGGAGGGTGTCGAGCAGCACGGAGGACCCGACCTCGCCGTCTGGGTCGGTGATGGTCAGCTGGATCCCGGGTCCGCGGGCGGGCAGGGTCCCGGCCAGGATCCCGAGCACGCGAGCGCGGTCGCGTGCCTCCTCCAGAGCCGCCAGGCTGTCGTTGCCGGAGACCCGGTCCCGGGTGTCCTCGAGCTCGCGCGCCTCCGCCTGGAGCCGGGCCTCTCGCTCGGACACGTCGTCGAGGATGCGCACCAGGTCGGTCTGCCGCAGCCCGCTCAGTCCGGCGTCCTGGGTCGAGCGGATCTGGACCGCTGCCGCGAAGCCGAGCAGCCCGCAGAGCACCGCCGCCACGGCCTGGGCGCGGGTGGCGCGCGGGTGCAGCGCGGAGCGGAACCGGGCTCGGCCGCGAAGGGGCTCGCGGCCGGGGTCACCGGGAGGACCGGGCCGCTCGGCGGGGTCGGGGTCGGAGTCGCTCATGCGCTGAAGAGATGACGCCGGATCGCGGCGGTGTTGGAGAAGATCCGGATGCCCAGCACGACGACGACCCCGGTGGAGAGCTGGGACCCGACGCCCAGCTGGTCACCGAGGTAGACGATGAGTGCGGCCACCAGCACGTTCGCCACGAAGGACACCACGAAGACCCGGTCGTCGAAGATGCCGTCGAGCAGTGCGCGCAGCCCACCGAAGACGGCATCGAGAGCCGCGACGACCGCGATCGGGAGGTACGGCTGCAACCAGGTCGGGACGGTCGGCTCCAGGAAGAGTCCGGCGACGATTCCCAGGACCAGGCCGATCGCGGCGATCACGGTTGGGTCTCCCTCTGCTCCTCGGCCGCCGGGCGCCCGGACCCGGATCCTTCGGAGCGTACGGCGGAAGGACTGACCGCGTAGCGGATGGCGACACCGGCCGACGCCGGGAGCCGGACCTCGTCGTCGGGCTGGACGTCGAACTCGATGCCGTAGTCCCGCAGCACCTGCAGGTAGCTGCCGCCGAACCCCTCCACGAACCGGGTGCGCATGTCGTCGGGTCCGATGGCGTGCACCTCGTACGGCGGATTGATCGGCCGGAAGTCCACCAGGATCGCCTCACCGGCGGCGCGGATGGCACTCAGCGCCGTGAGCCGTTGCTCGTTGACGGCCACCGCCTCCGCGCCCGCCGCCCAGATCTCGTTGACCACGGTCTGCAGGTCCCGGTCGCCGACCCTCCCCTGCGTCACGTCGTCCGTCCTCGGGTCGGCGTCGGCGTCGGCCGGGTCGTCGGGCGCGTCCTCCAGGCGGACCAGCATCCCGGGGCCGACCACGGCAGCCGCGCCGGTCGCCGACTCGAGCAGGGTCAGCGACCTGGCCAGCCTGGTGCCCTCGGCGGTGATGCGCAGACTCGCCCGACGGGCCGCCGAGACGGCCGATCGGTCCCTCTCGAGCTGCCTCTCCAGCCGCTCGTTGGCCGCGGAGCGGTCATCGATCTCGGCCGTCAGCACCTGTCGCGCCTCGGCGGTGGCGGACGCCCGTTCCCGGGTCTGCACGGCCGCCGTGGCGAGCAGGAGCCCGACCGCGAGAAGGCCGACCCCGAGGAATACCGGACCGCTACGGCTGGCCGGTTCCCCGGCAGCGCGCCGGGCGGCCGCGCGCGCGTAACCCTGGTCGAGGGAGTCCTCGACCAGGTTCGTGAGCAGCACCATCGACGCGTCGCGCGGTCTCGGAGCAGGCGGGACGGCCGGCATGGAGCCATCGTGACAGACGGGTTGCGCGGGACGGGGCGGGCTGCGCCGGTCAGCCCTCGGCGTTGCCGACGACCTGGGCCCAGCGCTCCAGCAGGACCGCGGCCGTCGCATCGTCGGATGCCTCGGCCCACAGGTGGGTCACCGGCTGGGCCGGATCCGGCAGCACCAGGGCCCAGCTGCCGTCCGACTCGACGACGCGGACTCCGTCGGTCGTGTCGATCTCGAGCGACCCCGCAGCCTCGACGACAGCACGCATGACCATGCCCTTCGCCGCCCACGGCGTGGGGACCGCGCGACGCGACACGTGGGTCTGCGGGATCCGGCCGTCGATCTCGGACAGCTGCAGCTGTGTGCGTGCGACCAGGCCGAGCAGCTGGACGAACGCCGCGATGCCGTCGACGGTGTTGCTGAACTGCGGGACGACGAAGCCACCCCGACCGTCGCCGCCGAAGACGACCCCTTTCCGGGCCACGGCTTGGGCGAGCGAGGCCGGGGTCAGCGCGATCCACTCGATGTCGACGCCGTGGAACGCCGCGACCTGCTCCGCCACCCGTGTCGTCGTCACCGGGAGCGCGACCGTGCCGGTCTTGGCCTCAGCGGCGACCAGGTCGAGCACGACGAGCAGAGCCCGCTCGTCGTCGATGACCGCGCCGCGTTCGTCGACGAGAGAGATGCGTTCGCCGACCGGGTCGAAGTGGACGCCGAACGCGGCCTTGGACGACGCGACGAGCCTGCCCAGCCGTTCCACGGCCTCCAGGCGCTCCTTGGCCGTCTCGGTGGGCGACCGCTCGTCGAGGCCGTTGTTGATGGTCAGCACGTCGATCCCGAGTCGGCCGAGCAACGACGGCAGCACGAGCGAGGCGGTGCCGCCACCCGTGTCGACGACGACCTTGAGGCCGGCGTCCGGGAGACCGGTGGTGTCGACGCAGCGGAGCAGCTCGTGCGCGTAGCCCTCCATGATCCGCGGCGGGAACGACAGGTCCCCGATCTCGCCGGGGAAGGCGCGCCGGAACTCGCCGCGGGCGAAGATGCGCTCCACTCGGCGCTGCCCGGCCTGTGAGAGGTCGGCGCCCTGCTCGTCCAGGAAGGCGATGTCGACGCTCTCCGGTTGACCCGGCGTGGTCCGGATCACGACGCCGCCTGCGGAGCCCTGGGCCGTCTCGAGCCTGGCCACCGGGACCGGCACCACCTCGAGGTCGACCACGTCGATGGCGCTGGAGGTGAGGGCGGCGGTCACGGCCCGCTTGAGCGACCGCGCCGCGCGCGAGACGTCCCGCGAGGTGGTGACCGTGACGCCCTTCTTCAAGGTCGACGCCCAGGCGGAGGCGAGCCGCACCGCGAGCTCGGGGGTGATCTCGACGTTGACGATTCCAGAGACTCCGCGCGGGCCGAACAGCGTCCGCTGCCCGCGCGTCTCGAAGATGACGTCGGAGGTGACGACGGCGCCGGCCTCGACGGTCTTGAACGGGTAGATGCGAACACCGGCCGAGAGGATGGCCTCCTCCCCGATGACGCACTCGTCGCCGATGACCACGCCCTCGTCCACCCGGGCGCCGCGCATGACGTCGGTGTTCTTTCCCACGACACAGGCCCGCAGGTTGGTCTGCGGACCGATGAAGACGTTGTCGTGGATGACGGCGCGGTGCAGGAAGGCGCCTTGCTTGGCGACGACGTTGCTGCCGAGAATCGTGAACTCCCGCAGCTCCGCGCCGGCTTCGACCTTGGCGTAGTCGCCGATGTAGAGCGGACCCTTCAGGACCGCGTCGGGGTGGACATCAGCGCCTTCCGCGACCCAGATGCCCGCCGACACCTCGAACGCGTCCAGGTCGACGTCCACCCGGCCGGACAGCACGTCGGCCTGCGCACTCATGTAGGACTCCTGGGTCCCGACGTCCTCCCAGTAGCCCTCGGCGATGTAGCCGAAGATCGGCTGCCCGTCGGCCACGAGCTGCGGGAACACGTCACCCGACCAGTCGACCGACTCGCCGGAGGCGACGTAGTCGAGCACCTCCGGCTCCATCACGTAGATGCCGGTGTTGACGGTGTCGGAGAACACCTGACCCCAGGTGGGCTTCTCCAGGAAGCGCTGCACCCGGTTCTCGTCGTCGACGATCGTGATGCCGAACTCCAACGGGTCGGGGACCCTGGTCAGGCACACCGTGACGAGCGCGTCCTTGTCGTGGTGGAACTTCACCAGGTCGGTGAGGTCGAAATCCGTGAGCGCGTCACCGGAGATCACCACGAAGGTGTCGTCACCCAGCAGGTGCTCGGCGTTCTTCACGCTGCCGGCAGTGCCGAGCGGCGTCTCCTCCGTCGTGTAGCGGAGGCGCATCCCGAACTCCTCGCCGTCTCCGAAGTAGTTGCGGACGAGGCTCGCGAGGAACTGGACGGTCACGACGGTGTCGGAGAACCCGTGGCGCTGCAGGAGCCGCAGCACGTGCTCCATGATCGGCTTGTTGACGATGGGCAGCAGCGGCTTGGGCATGCTCGCGGTCATCGGGCGAAGGCGGGTGCCCTCTCCCCCGGCCATCACGACCGCCTTCATGCGCTGGACCTCCCCACCGGCAGCGTTCCCGCGCCGTCGGCCCGGTCCGCGACGACCAGCTGACGGACCTGCACCGTGTAGAGGACGCCCGCCCACACGTAGAGCACGGTGCCCCAGATCGCGAAGGCCCAGCCGAACGCGTGCGCGATGTTGCTCACGACCGTGTCGCCCTCACCCAGCAGGAGCAACGGGAAGCCGGACAGGAGGTTGAACGTGGCGGCCTTGCCGAGGTAGTGGACGGGGAGCGGCCCGTACCCGTGCCGGCGCAGCACGGGTAGCAGCGTCGCGAGGAACGCGTCCCGGCCGACCAGCAGGAGCGTCATCCACAGCGGCACGACGTCGCGCACGGTGAGCCCGATCAGCGTGGCGAGGATGTAGAGACGGTCGGCCGCCGGGTCGAGCAGCGCGCCCACCTTCGACATCTGGTTCCAGGCCCGGGCGATCTTCCCGTCCAGCCAGTCGGTGACGCCGCTGACCATCAGCACCGCGATCGCCAGCTCGTCCCGCTCGGTGAGGACCAGCCACAGGAAGAGCGGGACACCGAGCAGGCGCAGCGCGCTCAGTGCGTTGGGCAGCGTGAGGACGCGGTCGCCCGGCATCGCCGCAGCGCTGTCCTCGGCCCGCACGCCGATCTGCACGTCGGACGGCCCTCCTCCCGTCGGACTCCCGAGCCTAGCGGCCGTGACCCGGGCCGGACCCCTGCCGAACAGGTGCCCAGGCTCAGGTCACGGGGCGACGATCACGCGTCGGTCGTCCGCTCCGCGGCGGGTCGTCCCTCGCCGGTCGAGCAGCTCGAGCAGGGGAACGGCGACCCGTCGCGTGGTCCGCAGCGCGGTCCGGGCCTCGCCCACGCTGAACGGCTGCGGCAGCCGGCTCAGGACGCCGGCCGCGGCGTCCACCGCCGAGGGCAGCAGCACGACGCCGTCGGCGACCCGGACCAGCGCGCCCGCGCGCTCGGCGGCAGCGAGCTCCGCCGCACCCAGGCGGAGCGTCGCCAGCCGCTCGGCGTCGGGTGCGGCGAAGGGCGCGGCGGCGAGCTCGGCGGAGAGGCTGCCGACCGCCTCCACGACGTACGCCGGAAGCGTTGCCCTGGACGTGTCCACCACGCGACCTGCTCGCAGCGCCAGCGGCGGTCTCAGCAGTCCCGTCACGACCTCCCGGTCGGGGACGTCGAGCACCCGGACGACCGCCTCGACGGTAGGCCCCGGGTCGAGGGGCCGCGCCACGGCATGGCTGCGGACCAGGTCGCGCAGCGACTGCTGCAACGTGTGGAGGTGATCGGGGTCGACGACCCACTGCCCCGCCACCGGCGGCACCGGCGGCGTGAGGCCGACCCGATCGAGCTCGGTCATGGTCATGATCTTGCGGCGGCGCAGCTCGGCCGCCGCGTCGAGGCGGGCCAGCTCCTGCCCACGGGTGGCGGCCGCGCCCCGGCGGCGCAGCTCGACCGGCTCCGGGTCGAGGACGGTGACACCACCGAGCACCGCGTGGCGTCCCGGGTCGCGCAGCACACCGACGTCGCCGGCGTGCAACGGCAGGGGCCGTCGCAGGCGCAGCCGGGCCACCAACCCGGCCAGTGGACGGACCCGCACCGGAACGGCGGCCGATCCGACGTGCAGGGTCAGCTCGCTGGGGCCGCGCAGCGCCGCCTCGGCGCCGACCCGGACGTCGACCATCCCGGACGTCGTCCAGGCGCCCGGAGTCAGGAGGGCATCTCCCCGGCGTACGTCCTCGTGCCGTACCCCCCGCAGGTTCACCGCGACCCGGGAAACGGCGGGGACGCTGTCGGACGGACGGCCCAGCGACTCGAGCGCGCGGACGGTCACCCGTCGGCCGCCCACCTCGAGCTCGTCACCGGGGTGCAGGGTCCCCGCAGCGAGGGTCCCGGTCACGACCGTCCCGGCGCCGCGGACCGGGAAGGACCGGTCGACCCAGAGCCGGACGGGCGCGGCCAGGTCCGGCGGTGGCAACGACCCCACCAGCCGGACGAGCGCCGCGCGAAGGTCGTCGAGCCCGTTGCCGGTCTGTGCGCTGACCGCCACGCACGGGACGTGACCCATGGAGGTTCGTGCCAGCCGCTCGGAGACGTCCGCCGCAACCAGGCCGGGGTCTGCCAGGTCGGCGCGGGTGACCGCCGCGACCGCGTACCGGACGCCGAGCGCGTCCAGTGCGGCGACGTGCTCCTCGGTCTGCGGCATCCAGCCCTCGTCGGCGGCGACCACGAGGACGGCGGCCGGCACCGGTCCGATGCCCGCGATCATGTTGGCGACGAAGCGCTCGTGCCCCGGCACGTCGACGAACGCCACGTGCACGTCGCCGATCTGACGATGGGCGAAGCCGAGATCGATGGTGATGCCGCGGGCTTTCTCTTCCTTCAGCCGGTCCGGATCGATCCCCGTGAGCGCGCGCACGAGCGTGCTCTTGCCGTGATCGATGTGACCCGCCGTGCCGATGACGAGATGCATGTCTATCGACGCCGCTTGCCGCCCTTCTTCAGCGCACGCTCGCGCCGCCCCGGACGCGGCTTGCTGCCGCGCTCGTGCCGCTGCTCCTTCTTCACCTTCATCTTCGATCCGCGTCCAGCCGGC
>DASVED010000201.1:0-10920 GCA_036380775.1 Actinomycetes bacterium | reverse complement strand
GCGACCAGCGGCGGACCGCCCTCGGCCGCGTCCGCGGCCAGGAACGCAGCTGCCATGGCGGCGAGCACGGCCAGGGTCACGGTCGAGGCGAGGGACGAGGCCAGGGCGGGCCGGCCGTCCCGGCGTACGAGCTGCTGGACCAGGGCCGCCACCACGGCCAGCGCGAGCAGCGCGGGAACCCCGTCGAGCGGGCGGTCGCCCTCGCCGAGCAGCACCACGACGTCGGCACCGACCGCCGCTGCCCCCGCCACCACCGACCCGGCCACGGCACCGGGGACCGTGAGGGAACGGTGCCAACCCGACAGCAGCACGCCCTGCACCAGGAGCACGGCCACCAGCAGGACGCCGGGGGCGGTGGCGGAGCCGAGGACGAGCCCGGCGCCGAGGGCCACGGCTCCCACGGCCACGGCCCGGTGGGTCATGTTCACCCTCCGGCGAACGGTGGCAGGACCTCGATGGTGGAGCCATCGGTCAGCGTCGCCGACCGGTCGGTGCGGACCCCGTCGACCAGGAAGCTCGCCACCGAGAGCACCCGGGCGAGCTCGGCACCGTGCCGGAGGACGGCGGAGTCGAGCACCTCGGCGAGCGTCGTGCCGGCGTACGGCTCCTCGCCGATGCCCGCAGCGGCCCGTGCCGCCGCCCAGTAGCGGATCGTCCCGCGGGCCATGACCGGCGGCGCCTCCTCGTGTAACGCGCGCGTTTCCGCGCCATGAACGCTCTCGCACACCGGACAGAACCGCCCGGATGACCGATCATCATGTTTCATGGAGGCAGGGACAAGAAGGGGAACCCCGTGAGCCAGCTGTTGCTCCTGACGAACGCGCTGCAGCCTTCGACCGAGGTGCTGCCCGCTCTCGGCCTGCTCTCGCACAGCCTGCGCGTCGCTCCGGCGGAGGCGTCAGCACTGCTCGAGGCACCCCGCTCGGACGCTCTGCTGGTGGACGGACGTCGCGACCTGCCGCACGTCCGCTCGCTGTGCCGCGTGATCCGCACCACCGGCGTCGACTGCCCCGTCCTCCTGGTGACCACCGAGGGCGCGCTCGCCGCGGTGACCGCGGACTGGGGCGTCGACGACGTCATCCTCGAGGACGCCGGGCCGGCCGAGGTCGAGGCCCGGCTCCGGCTGGCGATGGGCCGGCTGGCCGCCAAGACGGGCGCCGAGGACGATCTCGGCGAGATCCGCCGCGGGGACGTGACCATCGACGAGGCGACCTACACCGCGCGCGTCAAGGGTCGGGTGCTCGACCTGACGTTCAAGGAGTTCGAGCTGCTGAAGTTCCTGGCCCAGCACCCGGGACGCGTCTTCAGCCGGGCTCAGCTCCTGCAGGAGGTCTGGGGCTACGACTACTACGGCGGTACCCGCACCGTCGACGTGCACGTGCGGCGGCTGCGCGCCAAGCTCGGCTCCGACCACGAGACGCTGATCGGGACCGTGCGCAACGTCGGCTACCGGTTCGTCCTGCCGAAGGAGCCCAAGGACCCCGCGGGAGCCGACCTGCCGGTGCCTGCACCGGTCGGCTGAGCGCCCGAGCGTGCGGGGTGGGGGCGGCCGTGGCCGCCCCCACCCCGCACGACGCGCCTAGTTCAGGCGGGTGATCCGGTTCATCGGGCCCGGTGCCACAGGCGAGTTCGCCTCGAAGTAGCTGACGAGCGCGTCGATGTCGATGGCGCCACCGAGTGGTTCCTCGCACTGGGTGAAGACGCTGAAGCCGTCTCCGCCGGTGGCCAGGAAGTTGTTCGTGGTGACCCGGTACGTATCGCCCGCAACGATCGGCGTGCCGTCGATCGTGATCGAGCCGATGTTGACCCGGGACCCCTGTGGAGCGGCGGCGTCGTACGTGTAGGCGAAGCCGTCGGACACCTGCAGTATGCGGCCGAGGTTCGGTGGCGAAGCCGAGAGGTTCGGCACCAGTTGCTGTTCGAGCAACGCGTCGATCTGTGTGCCCGTGCAGCTGAGCACGGTGAGCACGTTGCTGAACGGCTGGGTGGTGAACAGCTCGCCGTACGTCACCTCACCGACTGCCTCACCACCTGGTGAGATCTGGTTGGCGACCAAGCTCTCCCGGATGCCTCCGGGGTTCATGAACGCGACCTTGGACCCTCCGAGCTCTGGCGCGGCGGTCGCCGCGAGCTGCGCGTCCGCGATCACGTCTCCATAAGGGGACTCGCCGGCGTTGTTGATGTTGCGCGTGATGTCGGCGGTGATGGACCCGACCACCTCGTTGGCCAGCGGCGCGGCGAGGGTCTGGTACTTGGTCATGAGCGTCGTGAGGTCCGCCGCCTTGGGCACGTCCCGCTTGATGATCCGGTTGTTGACGGTAACCGACGCGACGTCCTTGGTCGCCCGGCTCACCGTGAGGTCGATATCGGTGATGAGACGGCCGTTGGACGCCGCCCCGGTGACGACCTTGCCATCGAGGAGGCAGTTGACCGCCCAGTTCGTGTGACCGGTGACCACGACGTCGATCTCGTCGTCCATCCGCTCGACGATCGGGGGCAGCTTCCCACTGACGGTGCCGCACTCGTTAAGCCCGGCGACCGAACCGGCGCCGTTGCCCGCCTTGCTCGTCTCCCCACCCTCGTGCAGCAGCACCACGAAGGTCTCGACGCCCTGCGCCTTGAGGTGCGGGACGAGTGCGTTGACGCTGTCGGCCTCGTCGAGGAAGTTGACCGACTGGATGCCGGTGGGGGTGACGATGTCGGGGGTCCCCTCGAGGGTCATCCCGATGATGCCCACCTTGATGCCGCCCTCGAACTTGCGGATCGCGTAGGGCGGGAAGATGGTCTCACCGGAGTCCTTGTACTTCACGTTGGCGGCGAGGAAGCCGAAGTCGGCGCCGTCGAAGCCGTCGCCGTCGAGGCAACCGTCGTCGGGGTGACACCCGCCGTCCTGCATGCGCAGCAGCTCGTCCACACCCTCATCGAACTCGTGGTTGCCCACGCCGTTGAAGTCGAGACCCATGAGGTTGAAGGCTTCGATCGTCGGCTCGTCATGGAATAGCGCCGAGGTCAGTGGCGTCGCGCCGATCAGGTCTCCGGCCGAGACGAACAACGTGTTCGCGGGGTTCTCCGCCCGCAGAGCCCGGACGTGCGTCGCCAGGTACTCCGCACCACCAGCCGAGAAGCAGGTCGGCGCGAGGCAGGCCGTGGGCACGGGGGTCGTCGGCGGGTCGGTCGGGACCTCCGTGAGCGATCCGATGCGACCACCGGATCCACCGGGCGGCTCGATCGCGCCGTGGAAGTCGTTGAGGCCCAAGATCTGGATCTCGGTGACGTCGGCGTTCCCAGCTTTGCCTGGCGTGGGCCTGGCCTCGCTGGAGGGGGCGGCGCTGATCGAGGCGCCGAGAGCGGCCGCGAGGACCGCGGCAAGGGCCACCGGGGTACGGCGGCGCAGGAGTCCGGATGCGGACATGGTGCTCCTAGGACGAAGGATGATGTCCACCGAAACCTACTGACCCCAGGCCCGGCCGCCCAGAGGTGGCGGCGAAATCGCGATGTACCCGGGTGAGGTCATCACGGGCCGTGGTCACGTGTCACGCCGGGGCAGAGTCCCACGTGGCCGTAATGTGCCGCCCGTGACGTCCGACCCGGGGTCCCCGACCGCGCACGTCGAGGTGGTCGGGCCGCTCGACCCCGGGGAAGTCCGGGCGGTCGCGGCCCTGATCGAGGCCGCGACGGAGGTCGACGGGGTCCGTCCGCTGTCCGAGCACGTGATGCTGCACCTGCGGTACGGCGGCGACCGTCCGGTCCGCAACGTGCTGGTGTACCTCGACGGCGACCTCGCGGCGTACGGCCATCTCGACGTCACCGACGAGGTAGAGGGCGCGAGCGCCGAGGTGGTCGTGCACCCCTCGTTCCGGCGCCACGGGATGGGGCGGGTGATCGTGCAGGCCACGCTCGCGGAGACCCGCGACGGGCGCCTGCGGCTCTGGGCGCACGGCGGCCATCCCGGTGCGGCGGCGCTGGCCGAGTCGATGGGCTTCCGGCAGTCCCGGGCGCTGTGGCAGATGCGCCGCTCCCTGCACGCGCCGCTGCCCGCCGTCACGCTCCCCGAGGGCGTCACCGTCCGTACGTTCGAACCGGGCCCGGACGACGCCGACTGGGTCGCGCTGAACGCGGCAGCCTTCCGGGACCACCCGGAGCAGGGGACCTGGACGGTCGAGGACCTGCACCGCCGGGTGCGCGAACCGTGGTTCGACCGCGACGGGTTCTTCCTGGCCCACCGGGGCGACCGGCTGGTCGGCTTCCACTGGACCAAGGTGCACGGCGGCGACGGCCCGCACACCGACGGACCGCACGCCCACGAGGGGCACGGGCACGACCCGATCGGCGAGGTCTACGTCGTCGGGGTCGACCCTGCCGAGCACGGCACCGGGTTGGGCAAGGCGCTCACGGTGACCGGCCTGCGGCACCTGCGGCACCTGGGCCTGCCCAGCGCGATGCTCTACGTCGACGCCGACAACGCGCCGGCGATCGGCCTCTACACGAAGCTCGGGTTCACGCGGTGGGAGACCGACCTGATGTTCAGCCGTGACGCCCACCACAACCGGAGCGCGGAGGGCCCGGACAGCCGGTAAGCGAGCCCCTCTGTTCACGCTCCGTTCACCCTGATCAGCCCGTCGCGTCACCTCCTCTCCTTAGCGTCCCGATCGTCACGACATCGAAGACGTCCTGGAGGGACATCCGTGAAGCTCATCAGCTTCTCCCGCCTGGCCACCGGCCTGCTCGCCGGTGCGCTGCTGCTCACAGCGTGCGGCGGGAACAACAACACCGACACCGCGAACGCCGGGGAAGGCAGCGGCTCGCAAGAACTCTCCGGCTCGGTCAAGGTGGACGGCTCGAGCACGGTCGCCCCGCTGACGACCGCTGCGGCCGAGTTCTTCAAGGAGGAGCAGTCGGGCGTCAACGTGACGGTCGGCACCTCCGGCACCGGTGGCGGTTTCGAGAAGTTCTGCGCCGGCGAGACCGACATCTCCGACGCCTCCCGGCCCATCGACGAGGAAGAGGAGGCCCCGCTCTGCGAGGAGGGCGCCGTCGAGTACACCGAGATCCCGGTGGCCAATGACGCTCTCACCGTCGTCGTCAGCACGGAGAACGACTGGGCGGACTGCCTCACGACCGAGCAGCTGAAGGCCATCTGGGAGCCGGGGTCGAAGGTCAGGTCCTGGAAGGACGTCGACCCGAGCTTCCCCGACGAGAAGCTGGAGCTCTTCGGCCCAGGCACCGACTCCGGAACGTTCGACTACTTCACCGACGTGATCAACGGTGAGGAGGGCGCCAGCCGCGAGGACTACTCCCCGTCCGAGGACGACAACGTCATCGTGCAGGGCGTCTCCGGCAGCACGGGTGGCCTCGGCTACTTCGGATACACCTACTTCGAGGAGAACAGCGACACGCTCAAGGCGCTGAAGGTCGACAGCGGCGAGGGCTGCGTCGCGCCGAGCGCCGAGACCGCGCAGGACGGCACCTACACCCCGCTCTCGCGGCCGCTGTTCATCTACCCGTCCAAGGCGGCGCTCGACAAGCCCGAGGTGAAGGCGTTCCTCGAGTTCTACCTCGAGAACGACGCCGAGATCGCCGAAGCCGCTCAGTTCATCCCGCTCAACGACGAGCAGAAGACTGAGGCGCAGTCTGCGTTCGACTCCATCGTCCGGTGACGATGGCACCCGTCACCTCACAACCGGCCGTGACCGCCGCGGGGGGCTCCCTGCGGCGGTCACGGCCGCGCTGGGGCGAACGCATCATCGAGTCGATGCTGTTCGTCGCAGCCCTCGTCTCGGTCGCCACGACGATCGGCATCGTCATCGCCGTGGCAGTCCCCACACAGGAGTTCTTCCAGGAGATCCCCTTCACGGAGTTCTTCACCGGGACGCGCTGGACGCCGTTGTTCGCCGACCCGTCCTACGGGGTGCTCCCACTGGTCTCGGCCACCATCGTGGTCACGATCATCGCCATGCTCGTGGCGATCCCGCTCGGTGTCGGCGCGGCCATCTACCTGAGCGAGTACTCCGCAGAGCGGACCCGCAAGGTCCTCAAGCCGGTGCTCGAGGTGCTCGCCGGCGTGCCGACCGTGGTCTACGGCTTCTTCGCCCTCAAGGGCATCACGCCGTTCCTGCGCGACATCTGGCCGGCGGGGGACGGACCGGCGGTGTTCAACGCACTCGTCGCCGGCTTCGTCATGGGAATCATGATCATCCCGACCGTGGCCTCCCTGTCCGAGGACGCCATGTCCGCGGTGCCCCGCAGCCTGCGGGACGGCGCCTACGCGCTGGGCAGTTCCAAGATGCTCGTCGCCACGCGAGTGGTCGTCCCCGCGGCCATCTCGGGCATCATCGCCGCGATCGTGCTCGGCCTGTCCCGCGCGATCGGCGAGACGATGATCGTCACCATCGCCGGCGGCGGGCAGGCCAACCTGTCCTGGAACCCGCTCGAAGGCATGCTGACGATGACGGCGTTCGTCGCCCAGGCCGGCTCGGGTGACGTCCCGGTGGGCTCGATCGACTACAAGACCATCTTCGCGGTGGCCTCGCTGCTGTTCGTGATGACGTTCGCGCTGAACCTGCTCAGCATCCGGCTCGTCCGCAAGTACCGCGAGGTGTACGAGTGACAGCCACCCTCCCGCGTACGTCCTCCGACTCCCCGAGCACGTTGCGCGGCACCCGGCGTCCCCGGCGTGAGCTGGCCTTCCGGATCGCGCTGCAGGCGTCCCTCGCGATCGCGGTCTCGTTCCTCGTGGTGCTGCTCGTCTACGTCGTGTGGACCGGGGCGCCTCGGCTGGACATGAACCTGCTGCGCAACATGCCGTCGACACTGCGCCCCGAGACCGCCGGCGCCCAGTCCGCGATCACCGGCACGCTGTGGGTGATCAGCCTGACCGCGCTGTTCACGGTGCCGATCGGGGTCATGTCCGCGATCTACCTGGAGGAGTACGCCGACCAGACCAAGTGGTGGAACAAGGTCATCGACATCAACATCCAGAACCTCGCGGCCGTCCCCTCCATCGTCTACGGCATCCTGGGTCTCGGCGTGATCGCGCGCGGGCTGGGGCTCGGCCTCACGGTGCTCGCCGCCGCCGTCACGCTGTCGCTGCTGGTGCTGCCGGTCGTCATCATCTCCGGTCGCGAAGCCATCCGGGCGGTGCCCAACTCGATCCGCTTCGGCTCGCTCGCACTGGGGGCCACCAAGTGGCAGACGATCTGGAAGCAGGTGCTGCCGGCTGCCGTTCCGGGCACGGCCACCGGCTCGATCCTGGCGCTCTCGCGCGCGATCGGCGAGGCTGCGCCCCTGCTCCTGCTGGGCGCGTTGGCCTACATCTCGTTCAACCCCGACGGTGTCCTCAGCCAGTTCACCGTGCTGCCCGTCCAGATCTACGACTTCATCAAGCAGTCCCGCGAGGAGTTCGTGCCCCTGGCGTCGGCGGCCATCGTTGTCCTGCTCGTCATCCTGCTGGCCATGAACTCCGTGGCCATCTTCCTTCGCAACAAGTTCCAGAGGCGCTGGTGACCACCATGGAGGCCAAGCTCATGACCGCTGAGGCGGCCGCACCCCGCAGGACGCTCGGGACCGAGATCAACTCGGTGTTCGAGATGAGCGACGTCAGCGTCTTCTACGGCAGCTACCAGGCCGTCCGCGAGGTCAGTCTGCTGGTCGGTCGTAAGGAGATCACCGCGCTGATCGGTCCGTCCGGCTGCGGCAAGAGCACCATCCTGCGCTGCTTCAACCGGATGAACGACCTGGTGCCCGGCGCCCGGGTGGCCGGCAAGATCACGTACCACGGCGAGGACCTGTACGCCGACTACGTCGACCCGATCGAGGTCCGCCGGCGGATCGGCATGGTCTTCCAGAAGCCGAACCCGTTCCCGAAGTCGATCTACGACAACATCGCCTACGGGCCACGGGTCAACGGGGTCAAGAAGGGCCTCGACGAGATCGTGGAGCAGGCCCTGACCGGCGCGGCCCTCTGGGACGAGGTCAAGGACAAGCTGAAGGAGAGCGCGCTGGCGCTGTCGGGTGGTCAGCAGCAGCGGCTGTGCATCGCCCGGACGATCGCCGTCGAGCCCGAGGTGATCCTGATGGACGAGCCGTGCTCGTCGCTCGATCCGATCGCCACCGCCAAGATCGAGGACCTGATGCACGACCTGGCGCGGGACTTCACGATCGTGATCGTCACCCACAACATGCAGCAGGCCGCTCGGGTCTCGGACCGGACAGCGTTCTTCACCGCCGACGTGGACGACGACGGCGTCCGGCACGGCCGGCTGGTGGAGTTCGACAAGACCGGCACGATCTTCAGCAACCCCGGCGACCGCCGCACCGAGGACTACATCACCGGCCGCTTCGGCTGACCTTTTCTCCCCCCAACCTTCCCGTTGATCATGCAGCTGTGGTTGTCGGCCGGCATCTACGCAGGTCACAGCCTCGCAACCTGTCGGTGATCATGCAGCTGTGGTTGCCGGCTCATGCGCCCCACCAGCGCCGCTCCCATCCACCCCGTCGCGGATGGTGCCGGCTGAGCCGGAAGCCGACGCCGAGCAGCTCCGCCACGCCGTTCTCGAATGCGAGCCCTCTGCCGTTGACGTGCTCGCCGGTCACCACGGCGACCTGCCAGCCGCACCGTTCGACGTCTTGGCGCCGGCGGCGGTCATGCAGCTGCTGCCGACGTGTCCCGTGGGCAACGTCCCCGTCGTACTCGAGAGCCTTCCGCTCCGTGCGACGACCAAGGTCCAGCCGTGCGACAAAGCGGCCGCCGTCGAAGACCTCGACCTGCGGTTCGAAGGGCGGAAAGCCGGCGTCATGGGCACGGAGCCGGGCACGACTCTCCATGGGCGACTCAGCGCGAGCATCGGCCAGCGCGACGAGCTCGCGGGCCTGAGCGACGCCGCGGTACCCGGCGAACTGTTCCACCAGCTCGGCCAGACCCGCACGGCCGACCCCCGGCAGCCCGACGAACACGTCCAGCGTGGCCAGCGCGTCGGGTCTGGCCAGCAGCCGGGCGATGTCCACAGCCGTCCGGACCGGCGATGTGACGCGGAGACCGCCGAGCTCCACGACGTCCTCTGCGGCCAGGCGGCCGGTGTGACCGGCCGTGCCGAGCCGACGCGGCGCCGCCGACCCGGCAGGCCTCATCAGGTCGATCGGCGGCACAGATCGGTGGGCGCCCATCGCCGACACCTCGACGCCCCAGAGCCACGCCGCTGTCCGAAGACAGACGACCACGTCCGGGGGTACGACCAACGCGAGCGCGCGGGCTCGAAGGCGGAGGTCGACGGACGGGACCGAGTCCACGTAGACGCCCCGAAGCAGGCGGCGGACCCGATCGGTCGTCAGGAGGGCCCGCAGCTTCTGTCGGGTCAGCCCCACATCGCGTGCCATGGCGGTCGTGAACGGCTCGAGGGCGAAGACCGTGGCGTACGTGCGCACGTGCCCATGCTGTTGCGATCGGCGCCGACCACCCGCCGTCTTGTCCACAGCCGGCCGCCGAGCGGGAGCCGACTACGGGCCGGGACAGCCCCGACGACAACCACAACTGCATGATCGGCAACGAGTCAGGAGGGGTGTGACCTGCAGAAACGCCGGCCGACAACCACAGCTGCATGATCAACGCGGAAAATTGGGGGGGTGGGGCTACTCGAGGAAGAAGTGGACGACGTAGTAGACGCCGGCGGCGACCAGGCCGGCCATCGGGATCGTCAGCACCCACGCGATGAGGATGTTGCGCGCGACCGCCCAACGCACCGCCTTTTGGCCATGGACTGCGCCGGCTCCCATGATGGATCCGGTGATGGTCTGCGTCGTCGAGATCGGCGCCTCGAAGACGTACGCCGTGGTGTAGAGGACGGACGCCGCGACGGTCTCCGCGGCGAAGCCGCTCGGCGGGTCGATGTGGATGATCCGGCGCCCCAGGGTGCGCATGATGCGCCAGCCACCGGAGTAGGTACCGAGAGAGATCGCCGACGCGGCGAGCACGACGACCCACCACGGGATCGAGAAGCCGTCCTGGTATCCGCCGACGACCAGGGCGAGAACGATGACGCCCATCGTCTTCTGCGCGTCCTGCAGTCCGTGGCCAAGGGCCATCGCGGACGCCGAGACGGTCTGGGCGAGACGGAACCCCCGGTTGACCGGTCCCGGCCTTTTGTTCTTGAACGTCCAGAGGACGGTCACCATGAGCAGGAAGGCGCCGAGCCCACCCACGACCGGCGAGAGCAGCATCGGGTAGACGACCTTCTCCACCACGCTGTCCCACTGCACCGTGACGCCGCCGGCCAGACCCCCGCCGACCAGGCCGCCGATCAGCGCGTGCGAGGACGACGACGGCAACCCGACGTACCAGGTCATGAGGTTCCAGGTGATCGCCCCGAGAAGGGCGGAGAGCACGACCACCAGAGCGTGTTCGCCCGATGGCGGCTCCAGCACGCTGAAGACCGACTTCGCCACCTTGGTGCCCAGGAAGGCACCGACGAAGTTCATGACGGCGGCCATCAGCAGGGCCACCCGCGGCGTGAGCGCGCGGGTCTACACCGACGTCGCGATGGCGTTCGCCGCGTCGTGGAAGCCGTTGGTGTAGTCGAAGATCAACGCGATCGCAATGACCGCGATGATGGTGGCAAGCTCCACCGGTCAGGACTCCTTGACCGCGATCGTCTCCACCGTGTTGGCGACGTGCTCGAACGCGTCGGCGGCTCCCTCGAGCTGGTCGACGACCTCCTTCAGCTTCAGCACGGTCAGCGCGTCGTACTCGCCGCTGAACAACCGCGCCAGCAGCCGCCGGTAGACCTGGTCCGCCTGGTTCTCGAGCCGGTTGAGCTCGATCCAGAACTCGCTGAGGTCCTTCATCGAGCGCAGCCGCGGCATCGCGTCGGCGGTCAGCTCGGCGGCTCGCTCGAGGACGTCGACCTGGTCGGCGATCTCGGGCGGCAG
>DASVED010000200.1:0-9402 GCA_036380775.1 Actinomycetes bacterium | reverse complement strand
GGTCCCTGAGGTCGTCGTCGGACCAGTCGGGGAACGCGACGCCGGCGCGCAGCTGAGCCTCCAGCGACTCGGCGAACGCCGGGTCCTCGGCCCGCATCAGCTGCAGGCGGCCGGTCGGCCGCGCAGGTGGCAGGCCGGCGTCGACGAACAGGTAGCCCGCGACTGCTGCCCTGGCGGCGCGGCGCGCGGCGCCGATCAGGGGCAGGAGGTAGCCCGCCCCGGAGTGGCCGGCCAGGACGATCGGACTGGCTCCGACCGCGTCCCGGAGCTGCAGGGCGGCCCGGGCGACGAAGCGCGCTGCGTACGGCGGCCGGTCGTCGTCGCGAACGTCTACCACGGCCACCTCGTGCCCGCGCCCGCGCAGGACCGACGGGAGCTCTCCCCAGGCCGCTGGCCCGGTCAGCGGGCTGTGCACCAGCACGGTCACCGTCGCCGCCATGGACCCAGCCTGCCTTAGGCTCCGCGCCCATGACCTCCATCGACACGGGCGCCCGCGACCAGCTCCTGACCCAGATCAGGGACAAGGCTGTGGTGCACGGCCGGGTAGTGCTGTCGTCCGGACGCGAGGCCGACTACTACGTCGACCTGCGCCGCATCACGCTCGACGGCGACGCCGCCCCGCTCGTCGGCGAGGTGATGCTCGACCTGACGTCCGGCATGGACTACGACGCGGTCGGCGGCCTGACGCTCGGAGCCGACCCGGTGGCCGCCGCCATGCTGCACGCCGCGGCCGTCCGGGGTCGCCGCCTGGACGCGTTCGTCGTGCGCAAGGAGGGGAAGGCGCACGGGCTGCAGAGGCGCATCGAGGGGCCGGACGTGACCGGCCGCCGCGTCCTCGCTGTCGAGGACACCTCGACCACCGGCGGCTCGGTCCTTGCTGCCGTCGAGGCCCTCCGTGCGGCCGGCGCGGTGGTCGTCGGGGTGGCGGTGATCGTCGAGCGCGGGGCGGCCGGTGCGATCCGGGAGGCGGGGCTGCAGTACCTCGCGGCGTACGAACTGGGCGATCTCGGACTGGACTGACACTGCCCCGGAGCTGGTCCTTGTCAACGCTGGGCACCGGGCGCACTGTGACGGGGAGGAGAGGGGTGGCCCATGTCCCACGTCGCCACGCTGGACGTCGAGGTGCTGCGCAAGGAGATCTCGGGGGAGGTGCTCGTCGCCCAGGATGACGGATATGACGAGGCCCGGACGGTCTGGAACGGGGCGATCGACCGGCGCCCCGCCGTCATCGTCCGGTGTGCGACCGCGTCCGACGTGAGCGCTGCCATCGGTTTCGCCCGTGGCCACGAGCTCGAGATCGCCGTGCGCGGCGGCGCGCACAGCACCGGTGGTAACTCCGTGGTGCAGGACGGCATGCAGATCGACCTCAGCCCGATGAACGACGTGTCGGTCGACGTGGCTGCGCGGCGCTGCTCAGTCGGCGGCGGTGCCACCTTGGCCCAGCGTGAGGAGGCCACGCAGGCACATGGCCTCGCCGTCACCGCGGGAATCGTCGGCCACACCGGGGTCGGCGGCCTGACCCTCGGCGGCGGGATGGGGTGGCTGACCAGGAAGCACGGACTGGCGGTGGACAACCTGGTGTCGGCGGAAGTGGTCACCGCTGACGGTCGCATCCGGCACGTCTCGGCTGACGAGGACTCTGACCTGTTCTGGGCCATCCGCGGCGGAGGCGGCAACTTCGGCGTCGTCACCCGATTCGACTTCCGGCTGCACCCGGTGGGTCCGATGGTGCAGTTCGGCCTCTTTCTCTGGCCGGTCGGACGCACGACGGAGGTCCTCGGGCTCGCCCAGGACGTGATCTCGTCGCTCGCGGACGAGCTGAACGTCATCATCGCCGGCGTGAGTGCGCCGCCCGCACCGTTCGTCCCCGAAGAGCACCACCATGTTCCGTGCATCGCGCTGCTGGTCACCGGCTTCGGGTCGGCTGCGGAGCACGACGCCGTCGTCGCGCGGATCCGCAGCGAGCTGCCGCCAATCGTCGAGCTCGTGACGCCGATGCCCTACCTCCAGCTGCAGCAGATGTTCGACGAGGCCAACGCATTCGGCCTCCACGCCTACGACAAGGCGGTCTACGTCGAGGAGCTCTCGCCGGACGTCATCGCCGTGATCTCCGACGAGCTCCCACGCAAGACGTCACCACGGTCTGCGATGTTCGTGTACCGGCTGGACGGTGCCTACAGCCAGGTGGCCGAGGACGCCACGGCTTTCGGCGGCGGGCGCTCCCCGCGCTTCTGCATGTTCCTGGTCGCCCTGGCCGACAACCCGGAGATGCTGGACGCCGACCGCACGTGGGTCCGCAGCTTCTGGGACGCGCTGCAGCCGCACGCGATGGGGATCGGCAGCTACGTCAACGGCGAGGCCGAGCCCGTCGAGGAGCGGGTGCGTGCCAGCTACGGAGAGGCGAAGTACGAGCGGCTGTCCGGGATCAAGGCGGCCTACGACCCGGACAACGTGTTCCACCTCAACGCCAACATCCCTCCCGCCCAAGGGCCGCCTCGACAGCCCTGAACCCTGCCGTCACCCCTCGGGGTGCAGCTTCTCCTGCTCCACACGGGCTCGCTCCGCCGGCTCGTCGTAACGCCTGTCGCGGGCGCGGGACCGGGCGCGGAGCAGCTCGAACGCGACGGGGATCAGCGAGACGGCGACGATGCCGAGCAGGATCACCTCGATGTGGTCACGCACGAAGTCCACGCCGCCCAGCGCGTAGCCCAACGTGGTGACGCCAGCGCCCCACAGCACGCCGCCGATCACCGAGTACGTGGTGTAGGTGCGGTAGTCCATCTTCCCGACGCCGGCGATCACCGTGATGAAGGTCCGCACGATCGGCACGAACCGCGCCAGCACGATGGCCTTCGGCCCGTGCTTGTCGAAGAACGCGTAGGTCTTGTCGACGTACTCCTGCTTGAACAGCCGGGAGTCGGGCCGGCTGAACAGGGCCGGACCTGCCTTGCGGCCGATCATGTACCCGACCTGGTTGCCGGCGATCGCCGCGACGCAGATCAGGAAGCAGACCAGCCACAACGGCTGGGTGATCTTGTCATCGGCGACCAGCAGGCCGGCGGTGAACAGCAGGGAGTCGCCAGGGAGGAAGAAGCCGACCAGCAGTCCGCACTCGGCGAACACCACGATGAGCAGGCCGATCAGCCCGAAGGTCGAGATCAGCTGGTCGGGATCCAGCCAGGACGGGCCGAGCGCGGTGACGGGCACCGGCACAGGCTACGCGGCGGCCGGCTCAGCGCCGTCTGACGGTGAACGTCTCGGGCTGCTCGGCCGGGCCTGGCTCGCGCGGCTTGCCGTTGACGGTGAACCGCACCGCGGTGGGCCGGCCGTTGACGACCTGCAGCACCTTCTGGTCGAAGTTGCGCCGGGCGCCGGCCGGGAAGAGACGGGAGACGAGCGTGCGCCCACCCGGGACGCGGACGGTGATGTAGCTCTTGCGCCGGACGACGAACGACAGGGTCGGAGGCCGCTTGGTCGGCGACGCGGTCGGTGTGGGTGACGGCGAGGTGCTCGGCGTGGCCGTGGTCGAGGTGCGTGGCGGTGGCTGGGTGGCCGACGCTGCCGGCTCGTCCCGGGGCCCGCCGGTGACGACGTCACCGTCATCGCCGCGGGTCAGGTACCAGCCGCCGGCCAGGGCGAGGGCGACGGTCAGAGCGGCGGCGCGGACCCAGAACCCTCGGTCGGGCGTCGGTGTCCCGGTCCCGGGCTGGGTGTGACGGCCCACGGTCCGGACGCTACCGCGTGGTCGCCCTCCGACGGCGGACCCAGCCGACGACACCCACGGCCAGCGAGCCGCCGACGAAGAACGCGGCGACGGCGTAGGACGCGTACTTCACCGACGGCTGCGAGGCCGCGATGTGCCCGAGGACCGGAAGTCCGACCGCCCAGGCCAGGGCGCCGACGACGTTGGCGGACAGGAAGCGCGGGTAGCTCATCCGGCTCGCCCCCGCGAGGACCGGGGTGAAGGTGCGGATCCACGGGATCCACCGCGCGGCCACGACAGCCCACCAGCCGTACCGCTCGTAGAATGCCTCGGCCCGCCGGAGGTGGCGCCCGTCGAGCCGTCCCGCCTGCACCCGGCGTTCCAGCCAGACCCGGCCGAGCCGGGCTCCCGTCAGGTAGCCGACGGAGTCACCGGCCACGGCTGCCGTGAACGCCCCGGCGACGAGCAACGACAGGTCGACTCCTGAGCCGGGCTCGGCCGACACCAGGCCGGCTCCGAACAGAATCGAGTCCCCGGGGAGGAAGAAGCCGACCAGCAGCCCGGACTCGACGAAGACGAAGCCCAGCACGACGGCGTAGACCGCGGTCGCGGACAGGACGTCCAGGTCAGGGGTCAGATCGACCACCGGGCAACCCTAGGCTGCCGGGCGTGGCGGAGCAGCCGGACGAGGTAGGGGTCGGACCGTGGGCCGGCACGTGGCCGGACGACCAGCGGCTCGACCCCGAGCTGCTCCGGGACGGCGACCGGCGCAACGTCGTCGACCGCTACCGGTACTGGCGGCGGGAGGCGGTGGTCGCCGACCTGGACCAGCGCCGGCACGACATGCACGTCGCGATCGAGAACTGGCAGCACGACTTCAACATCGGGTCCATCGTGCGGACGGCCAACGCCTTCCTGGTCGGCGAGGTGCACGTGATCGGACGCCGGCGGTGGAACCGCCGGGGGGCGATGGTGACCGACCGCTACCAGCACGTGCGCCACCACGACGACGTCGCCGCGTTCGCCGCCTGGGCAGCGGAGGCAGCCCTCGAGGTGGTGGGTGTCGACAACCTGCCTGGGTCGGTGCCCCTCGAGCGGACCCGGCTGCCGCGGTCCGGCGTGCTGCTGTTCGGCCAGGAGGGGCCGGGACTGTCCGCGGAGGCCCGGGCGGCGGCGGGCACGGTCTGCTCGATCGCGCAGTTCGGCTCGACCCGCTCCATCAACGCCGGCGCGGCGGCAGCGATCGCGATGCACACCTGGGTCCGCCAGCACCTCGAGGGCCACCCGCTCTGACCGCCACAGGCGACTATCGTCGCCGTCGTGGACGACGCTGCGCTCCTGGAGGCCTTCGACACCCAGATCCGCCGGACCCCGGATGAGTCGCCGGGGTTCCGGGCGGACGTGCTCGCCGACCCGGCGCCGATGATCTGGGTGACGCCGGTCGCTGCCGACGCCAGCTGGGGTGGCGGCGTCTTCTGGTGTGACCTCGACAAGTCGAACGCCGACGCGGCGATCGCGGCGACGGTCGAGCACTTCCGCCCGCTGGGCCGGGAGTTCGAGTGGAAGCACTACGCCTACGACCGGCCGGCTGACTTGACTGACCGGTTGCGGGCCGCGGGCTTCGAGCCCGACAACGAGGAGGCTCTGGTCATCGGCGAGGTCGATGTCGTGCGCGAGCGGCTGGCGGGCGCACCGCCGCCGGCAGGCATCACGGTGCGCCGTCTGAGGGAGGACCGCGAGGGTGCGGCCGCCGACTGGCAGGGGGTCAACGACCTGAACCGCGCCGTCTGGGACGAGGACTCCACCGACATGACCACGGCGGTCGCGGCCTCGATGGCGGCCGACCCGCAGGGCACCTCGATGTGGTTGGCCGTCGCCGATGACGGCACCGTCGTCTGCGCCGCTCGCGCGAACTTCCACGAGGGCACGGACTTCGCGTCGCTGTGGGGCGGGAGCACCCTCGAGGAGTACCGCGGCCGCGGCATCTACAAGTCACTCGTCGCCAGGCGGGCCGACGAGGCTGCCGAGCGCGGCTTCCGGTTCCTGCAGGTCGACGCCTCTCCCGACAGCCGGCCGATCCTGGAGCGGCTCGGGCTGCGCATGCTGACGGCGACGACACCCTGGAACTGGCGCCCGTAACCTCGCCCCCATGACGGAGCGCGTGGTGGTCGTAGGGGGTGACGCCGCCGGCATGTCGGCCGCGTCCCAGGCGAAGCGACTGCGTGGGGACGACCTCGACGTCATCGCGCTCGAGCGTGGCCGCCACGTGTCGTACTCCGCCTGCGGTATCCCCTACTGGATCGGCGGGGACGTCGCGTCGGTCGACGACCTGGTGGCCCGGACTCCCGAAGAGCACCGGGCCAACGGCATCGACCTGCGGATGAGGTCCGAGGCCGTCGGACTGGACCTGGACCGGCGGGAGGTGGAGGTCCGCGACCACGGTGAGGGACGGACGTACCGCCTCGGCTTCGACCACCTGGTGCTCGCGACCGGCGCCCGGCCGCGCCGGCCCGACGTGCCGGGCATCGACGCCGACGGTGTGTTCGGCGTGCAGACCCTCGATGACGGCGAGGAGGCCCTGGCGGCCCTGGAGCGGGAGCCGCGCCGTGCCGTCGTCGTGGGCGGCGGCTACATCGGCATCGAGATGGCCGAGGCGATGGTCAACCGGGGGCTCTCGGTCACCGTCGTGACGCGCTCGGCCGAGCCGATGGCGACGCTCGACCCGGACATGGGCAAGCAGGTGCACGAGGCGATGGAGGCCATGGGCATCGACGTCCGCACGTCGGCATCGATCGAGGGCGTGGCGACCGGAGAGGACGGGAGAGTACGCGCGGTCCTGACCGACTCCGGGGAGCTGCCGGCCGACGTGGTCGTGCTCGGCACCGGCGTGTCCCCCGAGACGTCGCTGGCGTCGCGCGCCGGGCTGGCCCTTGGCCGCTGGGGCGGACTGATCACCGACCTGCAGATGCGCGTCTTCGACGCCCCGGGGGTGTGGGCGGCGGGAGACTGCGTGGAGTCGATCGACCTGGTCTCCGGCAACCGGGTGCACGTCGCACTCGGCACCCATGCGAACAAGCAGGGACGCGTGCTCGGCACCAACCTCGGCGGCGGCTACGCGACCTTCCCGGGCGTCGTCGGCACGGCCGTCAGCAAGGTCTGCGACCTGGAGATCGCGCGCACTGGGCTGCGTGAGCGGGACTGCGATGCGGTCGGCTTCCGCTATCTCACCGTCCGGGTCGACTCGACCACCCGAGCCGGCTACTTCCCGGACGCGGCGCCGGTGACCGTGAAGCTGGTCGTGGAGCAGCGCGGCGGGCGGCTGCTGGGCGGCCAGATCGTGGGGCGCGAGGGGTCGGCGAAGCGGGTGGACGCGCTCGCGGTCGCCTTGTGGAACCGGATGACCGTCGAGGAGATCGCCGCCCTGGACCTCGGCTACGCCCCGCCGTTCTCCCCCGTCTGGGACCCGGTCCTGATCGCCGCGCGGAAGGCGGCGGAGCAGGTGCGCACGGGCTGAGACGCCGTTCCCGATCCCCGGGTTGCTCTGCAAGGATGCGAGGAGCCCGACTCGACGGCTCGACGCACGAGGAGTACGCCATGCCCATCGCCACCCCTGAGGTCTACGGCGAGATGCTGGACCGCGCCAAGGCGGGCGCGTTCGCCTACCCGGCCATCAACGTCACCTCGTCGCAGACCCTCACCGCAGCACTGCAGGGCTTCGCCGACGCCGGCAGCGACGGCATCGTGCAGATCTCGACCGGCGGCGCCGAGTACCTCTCGGGGTCGAAGGTCAAGGACATGGTGCTCGGCGCCCAGGCGCTCGCGGAGTTCGCACACCACGTCGCGAAGGCCTACGACGTGCACATCGCGCTGCACACCGACCACTGCCCCAAGGACAAGCTCGACGGCTACATGCGGCCGCTGATCGCCATCTCGCAGCAGCGGGTGGCCGAGGGCCGCGACCCGCTCTTCCAGTCGCACATGTGGGACGGCTCCGCGGTCGAGCTCGAGGAGAACCTGCAGATCGCCCGCGAGCTTCTCGAGGAGTGCGCGCAGGCGAAGATCGTAATGGAGCTGGAGATCGGCGTTGTCGGCGGCGAGGAGGACGGCGTCGACAACGAGATCAACGACAAGCTCTACACGACCCCCGGCGACGCGCTGCGGACCGTGGAGGTCCTCGGTGGCTCGGGCGAGGTCGGCCGGTACCTGCTGGCCGCGACCTTCGGCAACGTGCACGGCGTCTACAAGCCCGGCAACGTCAAGCTCAAGCCGTCGATCCTCAAGGACATCCAGGACGAGGTCGGAGCGAAGCTCGGCACCGAGAAGCCGTTCGACCTGGTGTTCCACGGTGGCTCGGGGTCGACGCTCGAGGAGATCCGCGAGGCGCTGGACTACGGCGTGGTGAAGATGAACGTCGACACCGACACGCAGTACGCCTTCACCCGGCCGGTCGCCGACCACATGTTCTCGAACTACGACGGCGTGCTGAAGGTCGACGGCGAGGTCGGCAACAAGAAGCAGTACGACCCGCGCACCTACGGCAAGGCCGCCGAGGCGGGCATGGCCGCCCGCGTGGTGGTGGCCTGCGAAGACCTGCGCTCGGCCGGCACCTCGCTGGGCGCCAAGGCGGGGTAGCCCGATCGGGCGAACTCGGCCGGAATGTCCGGTTCGCCCTCAAGGCGGCCGCGCACGGCGACGACATTGACGGCGTATCTCGGGGTCCTCGTCATCTTCCGGAGTGTGCCGTGCACGTTCGTTCATCCTCAGCAGCGCTCCTGGTGGCCGCTGCCCTCGTCCTCGCCCCTGCCGCCGCTGCCGTCGCGGACGACGCGGCGACGGCGCCTGGCGTCACCAAGTCCCAGGTGGCCAAGGCCAAGGCGCAGGCCCGCAAGCTCGAGAGGCAGGCCAAGGCCAGCGGCCGGGTCGTCCTCGGCGGCACCGTCAAGGCCGTCGTCCCGGCCGTCGCGCCCGTCGTGGCCACCGAGCTCGCCCCAGCCGTCGAGGGCACGCCCGCGACCCTGACCTTCACCGTCCACGGCGGTCGCTACAAGGACCTGCGGGGCACGGACGTGACCGTGACCGTCCTGGCCGACGCGAAGGTGACCCGGGACGGCGTCGTCGACCTGTCGGCAGTCCTCGCCGGTGACCACGTCGTCGTGAAGTCCCGCGACTTCGACTTCGTCGTGGACCGCACGACGCTGGTGCCCACCGTGACCGTCACCGCGACGGTGCACCGGGTCGTGGCCAACGCCAGGGAGGCCGTGGCGGCGCCCGCAGTCTGAGCTCGGTCCTCCGGCCCTGGCCGGATCAGCCCCTTCGTGGTTGAGTCCCCGCAAGGGACCCACCACGAAGGGGCTGCTCATGTCCGGACGTCGCAGCGTTGCCGGTGTCGTCATGGGGCTGGTCGCGGTCCTGGCTCTGCTGGCGGCGTCGCCGCAGGCAGCAGCCTCCCCGCCGGACCCGGCCCAGCGACAGGTCACGGTCGCGAGCTACAACCTGTTCCTCGGCGGGAACATCGGCAGCCTTGTCGACCCATCGGTCGACACCATCCCTGAGTTTCTCGCCGCGGCTACCGCGCTGTGGCAGAACGTCGTGGCGACCGACTTCCCGGCCCGCGCCGAGGCGATCGCGGACCTGCTGGCGGAGGACCAGCCGGACGTGGTCGGGCTGCAGGAGGTGGCGAACTGGCAGACGAGGTCCTT
>DASVED010000199.1:0-7520 GCA_036380775.1 Actinomycetes bacterium | reverse complement strand
CGGCCGATGATCCGTCCGGCGTCGATGCGGTCGCCGAGCAGCGACAGGATCGCGGGCAGCAGGGTGATCGCGGTGGCCACCGCGAACAGCACGACGATCGAGGTGCCGAGCCCGATGGAGGCGAGGAAGCCGACGCCGGTGAGGGCGAGGGCGGCCATGGCGAGGACCACGGTGCCGCCGGCGAAGAAGACGGCCGTACCGGAGGAACCCATGGCTGCGGACAGCGCCGCGGCGTTGGCCTGCCCGGCGGAGCGGTTCTCGCGATACCGGGACACGATGAACAGCGCGTAGTCGATCCCGATCCCCAGGCCGACCATGGCGCCGATGGTGGGAGCGGCGGTGGAGACCGTCAGTCCCCCGGCCAGCAGGACGATGCCGCTGAACCCGACGCCGACGGCGACCAGCGCGAGCACGATCGGCACGAGTGCGGCCACGACCGTCCCGAAGGCGACGAGGAGCACCACCAGCGCGGCGACGATGCCGACCACCTCGGCGCCCGAGGACTCCTCCTCGGCGTTGAGGAACGCGGCGTCCCCGCCGAACTCGGCCGTCAGCCCGTCAGCGCGGGCCGGCTCGAGGGCGTCAACGAGCGTCGCCGCCGTGTCGCGACCGAACTCGGTCGACGGCACGTCGAGGGTGATCTCGGCGTACCCAACGCGGCCGTCTGAGGAGATCCGGTTCGTGACGAAGGGGTCGCTGACGGAGGCGACGTGCTCGATGTCCGCGACCTGTGACAACGCGGATGCGATGGCCGCGCGCGAGCCGTCCAGCTGCTTGCCATCGGGTGCGGCGAACACGGCGACCGCGGTGCCGCCAGCCTGCTCGGGGAACCGCTCTTCGAGCAGTTCGATCGCCTCGGCGCTCTCGCTGCCGGGCGCGCTGAAGTCGTCGGCGAAGGCGCCGCCGAGCGCGCCGGAGAGCGCGATCACGAGAGCGGCGAGGACCGCCCACGCTCCGATCGTCGTCCATGGTCTGCGGGCGCTGAGGTCGCCGATACGGCGGATGAAGCGGTTCATGGTGTTCTCCCGGTCGTGGTGTGGTGGGTCATCGGGGGGCTGCGTGGGCGGGCGGTTCGGGCGTGAGCTGGGCGACGGAGACCAGCGGCAGGCCCAGGTCGCGGACCTTCTGCAGCAGGCCGTGCAAGGCGGCCTGGTCGACGACCGGGCCGTGCAGGACGGTGGTCCCGTCGCCCTGGTGGGTGAGGATGAGTCCGTCAAACCACTCCGCCCACCGCTGGTCGAGGTGGCCGGCGAGCCGGATCTCGTAGCGCGCGGGCTGGTCCTGGCTGCCGGTCGATGGGTGGGTGTCGCTCATGGGATGTCCTTCGGGTGTCGGCTGGGTCAGAACGGCAGGGGGCGGCCGGACGGGGTGCAGAGGTCGAGCTCGGGCGGCCGGGTCGGCCGGGACTGGCGGCGCTGCTGGACCTGACGCATCTCGGGCACTCCCCTCGGGCGGACGTTCATCCATCTCTGCGGAAGGTAGGAAGGGATGTGGTGAGCCGGGATCACCACACCTGGTGATTGACAGTGGTGATTCATGTGGTGATCTCGCCGACGGGGGCGGCATGTGGCTGGCAGACTCGGACCACATGCCCGACCTTGTCCGTCCCGCGGGGAGCACGGCCACGGCCCACCCGGCGTCGCGCCGGGTCGGATGGGGCTTCATCACGCTGTACGCGCTGGCCTACATCAGCACCAGCCTGCTGTTCCTCGCCCCGTTGCTGGTCACCCTCGCGCTGAAGGTCAACTCGCTGGTGGGCACCGAGCGGGCACCCAACAGCCTGTCGCTCGTGGCCGGCGTCGCGGCCCTGCTGGCGATGTTCGCCAACCCCTTCTTCGGCAAGCTGAGCGACCGGACCTCGTCCACGTGGGGGATGCGGCGGCCCTGGATCGTCGTGGGCCTGCTCGGCGGATCGCTCGGCGTCCTCGTCGTGGCGTTGGCCCCCAACGTCGCGGTGGTGCTCGTCGGCTGGTGCATCGCCCAGGTGTTCCTCAACGCGCTGCTCGCAGCCCTGGTCGCGGTCCTGCCCGACCAGGTGCCACCGGCTCAGCGGGGTTCGGTCGCCGGCGTCCTCGGTGTGTGCGTGCCCATTGCGTCGGTGAGCGGCACCTTCCTGGTGAAGCTGTTCACCGGCAACCAGCTCGCCATGTTCCTGGTCCCGTGCGCCATCGGCGGGTTCTTCATCCTGCTCTTCGCCGCCACCCTGGACGACCGCAGGCTGGCCACTGAGGGCAAGTCGGCCTGGTCACTGCGCGAGCTCGCCGGCACGTTCTACATCGACCCGCGCAAGGCTCCCGACTTCGCGTGGGCGTTCGCCAGCCGCTTCCTGTTCGTCCTGGCCTACGCGTTTCTGGCGACGTTCCAGACGTACTACCTGCTGGACAAGCTGGGCAGCGCCGAGGACGACGTGCCGGGGCAGGTGTTCCTCGGCACGTTGGTGCAGTCCGCCGTGGTGGTCGCCGCCTCCCTGCTCGGGGGCAGGCTGTCCGACCGGACCGGCCGGCGAAAGGTCTTCGTCCTGGCCGCGTCGACCGTGTACGGCGTGGCGATGTTCGTCATCGCCCTCGCCAGCAGCTTCAACGGGTTCCTGGTCGGCATGGCCATCGGCGGCCTCGGCTTCGGCGTCTACGTGGCCGTCGACCTCGCGCTGGCCGCCGACGTGCTGCCGAACACGGCCAGCGCCGCCAAGGACCTCGGCGTGTTCAACATCGCCGGAGCGCTTCCCTTCTCCCTCGCCCCGGCGGTCGCGCCCGCGATCCTGGCGGTCGCCGGCGGCAGCTACGGCGTGCTGTACGCGGTCGCCGGCGTCAGCGCCCTGCTCGGCGCCGCCGCGATCCTGCCCGTGAAGAGGGTGCGCTAGCCGCTGCGGGTGCGCAGCAGGTCCAGGTCCGCGGCCCGGCGGACCGCCGCCCGCCGGTTGTTCACGCCGAGCTTCGTGTAGATGTTCTTGGTGTGCGTGCGCACGGTGTTCAGGGACAGCACCAGCTCGCGGGCGATGTCCGGACCGCCGAGGTCGGTGGCGAGCAGCCGGAGCACGTCGAGCTCGCGGTCGCTCAACGGCTCGACCAGGCCGGGCTCTCCGGTCGAGCGCGCCCGCGTCTCGCCGGAGGTGGCCAGCAGCCGCCGGACGTAGCCCCGGGCGATCCCGCGCTGCGCGGCCGCCGCCAGCAGGGCAACCATCGGCGGCCCCTCGTCGGTGAAGATCCGGACGTACCCCTCGGGCTCGGCCAGCGTCATGGCGCGCTCCAACGGCAGGAGAGCAGCCACCGTGTCGCCACGCGCGTGCTGCGCCAGAGCCTGCAGCACCAGGATCTCGATGACGGTCCCGGTCCTGCCCCCGGCCTCGGCGGCCTGGAGGAGACGCTGCAGCAGCTCCACCGCCTGCTGCCCGGAGCTCACGAGGCGCTCGGTCCGGTACTCCGCCAGCAGCAGCCTGGTCAGGGTGATGTGCTCGAACTCGCGCAGGTAGCTGACGTCGTCGTCCACCGACAGGCCTTGCTCGCGGGCCCACCGGCGGGCTTCGTCCAGCTTCCCTTGGGCGAGCCACACTCGAGCGCGCATCGCGGGGATCGGCCGCACGTCAGGGGAGAAGTCGCCTGCGTACACCCGGTGCGCGTCGTCGAGCAGGGTCACTGCAGCACCGAGGTCTCCTTCGGCCTCCCGGACGCGGGCCATCGCGACCCGCCAGCGGTGGGGGTTCTGGGGAAGGCCGAGGTGCTCGCCGAGCCCCTGGCTGCGCAGCAGGAGCTCGCTCGCGGCCGGCAGGTCGCCCCGCTCCCGGTGGATCGCGGCCATCCCGACGTACATGTCGGCCGTCCCCCGCAGGACCGGCCCGTCCTGCTCCGCGGCGAGCCGCAACGCCCGCTCGTACGTGCGCATCGCGTCACCGAGCCGGCCCTGGACGACATGGAGGTCTCCCAGTGTGATCGCCAGTCCCAGGATGTCGGCGATGTGGCCGGCTCGCTGCAGGTGCTTCCACGACTCGGCGTACCCCGCCTGCGCAGCCGCGACGTCCCCTTCCCCCCACGACGCCAGCCCGATGAGCGCCGTCGCTGCTCCTCGCCCGACGTGGTCGTCGGGACCGGCCAGGTCCCGCGCCCGCCGGGCGTGGGTGATGCAGCCGGCCCGGTCGCCGAGCACCAGCGCCTGCCCGGCGCGGTGCACCGCGACCCAGGTGGGAAGCCTCCGGAACGCCTCCTCGTCCACGACCACCATGTCCGGCGGCCGGTCCTGAGGTCCGCGGCCGTCGGCCGACAGGGCGTCCAGCCACCGCTCCGCATTGCGCAGGTACGGCTCAACACCCTCGATCTCACCGGTGGACATGAGGGACCCGACGTACGTGTTGCTGAGAACCGGCCTGCCCCGGAAGTGCGCCTCGGGGATGGCCTCCATCCAGCGACGGAGCGTGCCCTCCTGCCGGCTCCGCTGCGCCGCCGGGGCCGCCAGTTCGATCAGGTCGGCCGCGCGCTCGAAGTCCTCGGCGGCCAGGGCGTGGTCGATGGCGACGACCCGCTCGCCGTTCTGCTCGTACCAGTCGCAGGCGCGCCGGTGCAGGGCAGGGACGACGTCGGGCTGCTCGTCGAGCAGACGAGCCCGCAGCACGTCGGCAAAGAGGTGGTGGTAGCGGTACCACCGGCGCCGGTCGTCGAGCGGGACGAGGAACAGGTTCCCGCGGTCCAGGGACTCCAGCGTGGCCTTGCCGCCGGTCTGGCCGGTGACGGCGTCGCAGAGGGGACCACTGAGCCGGTCGAGGACGGAGGTCTGCAGCAGGAAGGTCTGGACGGTGTCGGGCTGCCGCTGCAGCACCTCCTCCACCAGGTAGTCGACGACGAACCGCGCGTCTCCCGCGAAGCCGGCGATGAAGTCGGTCGCGTCGTCCCGTCCCTGCATCGACAGTGCCGCCAGCTGCAGCGCGGCGATCCACCCCTCGGTGCGGCCCTCCAGCGCCGCGACGTCACCGGCCGTCAGGTCGAGGCCCATCACCCCGTTGAGGTACGCCACGGCCTCCACGGGAGTGAAGCGCAGGTCGGCGGCACGGACTTCGACCAGCTCGCCGCGGGCTCGTAGCCGGGCCAGCGGCAGGGCGGGATCGGCCCGGCCGGCTATCACAAGGTGCAGCCGCGGAGGCACATGGTCCAGCAGGAACGCCATCCCCTCCTGCACCTCGGGGGCGTCGATGACGTGGTAGTCGTCGAGCACCAGCACGAGGTCGCTCGCGGTGGCACCGAGGTCGTTGAGCAGTGTGGTGAGCACTGTCGTGATGTGCGTCGGCTGGGGTGCCTGCAGGAGCGAGAGAGCGTCCGCGCCGACGCCGGGCGCCACCTTCTGGAGCGCGGCGATGACGTACGTCCAGAAGGACCCGGGATGGTTGTCGCCCCGGTCGAGCGACACCCACGCGACGAGCCGTTCTCCACCAGGCACGGCCTGCCCCGCGGGAGCCGCGAGCCACTCGGCCAGCAGCGTCGTCTTGCCGAAGCCCGCCGGTGCCGACACCAGCATCAACGTCGACGCTGCCCCGCGGTTCAGCCGATCGCTCAGCCGCGACCGCTGGACCAGACGACGGGGCGCCTGGGGGACGTACAGCTTCGTGTCGAGCAGGAGTGTCGGCACCCCCGTCTCCCGTTGCGGCCGCGTCACAGGGCGGATTGTGCCCCGATGCGCTCGGTGTTGCCTAACGCACTCAGGAGCTGCTGACCTCGGAGAGGCGCCTGGCGAGGAACGCGCGCTCGGTGTCGTTGTCGGCCTGTGCGATCGCCTCCCGGTAGGCAGCAGCTGCATCGGTGTCGCGGGCCAGTCGGCGCAGCAGGTCCGCCTTGGTCGCCGCCAGATAGCGGTAGCCGGCCAGTCGGCCGCCTGCCTCCAGCCCCTCCACCTCGGCCAGCGCTGCGGCGGGGCCGGCGACCATGAGCAGCGGCACCGTCCGGTTGAGCGCGACGACCGGGTTCGGCCAGGCGACCAGCAGGGTGTCGTAGAGCTCGAGCAGCCGTGGCCAGTCCGTCTCCTCGTAGCTGGGAGCCGCTGCGTGCACGCCGGCGATGGCCGCCTGCAGCCCGAACCGGCCGGGAGTCCCGCGCAGAACCGCGGTGACCAGAGCGAGTCCTTCGTCGAGCGCCGCCCGGTCCCACCGCCTCCGGTCCTGGTCCGCCAGCAGCACCATCGACCCGTCGGCGGCGACCCGGCTGTCTCGTCGCGCGTCGGTGAGGAGCATCAGCGCGAGCAGCCCGCGGACCTCGGGCTCGTCGGGCATCAGCAGTGCCAGGACGCGGCCGAGGTCGACCGCCCGGTCGACGAGGTCCGCCCGGCGCAGGTCCGCCCCGCCCGGCGCCGTGTGCCCGGTCGTGAAGAGCAGGTGCACGACCGTGAGCACCGCATCGAGCCGTTCCGGCAGGTCGGGAGGCGCGGGGACCCGGTACGGGATCCGGGCTGCCGCGATCTTCTTCTTGGCCCTGGTGACCCGGGCCGCCATGGTCGCCTCCTGGACAAGGAAGGCGCGGGCGATCTCCTCCGTGCTCAGCCCGCACACCAGCCGCAGGGTGAGGGCGACCTGCGCCTCCCGGGACAGGGCCGGGTGGCAGCAGGTGAAGACCAGTCTCAGACGGTCGTCCGGGATCGCGTCCGCATCGCCGACCTCGTCCGACGGCTCGGCGACATCATCCGGCACCACGAGCAGCGGCAGCTTGCGCCGGAGCGTCTGGTCGCGACGGAGCACGTCGAGCGCCCTCCGCCGCGCGGTGGTCGTCAGCCAGGCGCCGGGCGAGCGCGGCACGCCATCGCGGAGCCAGGCGTCCAGCGCCGCGCCGTACGCGTCCTGGACACACTCCTCGGCGACGTCGATGCTGCCGGCCACGCGCGCCGTCGCGGCGAGGACGTAGCCCCACTCACGTCGGTGCGCCTCGGCCACGGCGTCCGCAACCTCGCCCCGCGACGTCACCGGCACCTCACTCGTCGGGGTACTCCATGATCGGGCGCACCTCGACCCCGCCGAAGCGGGCGGGGCAGAGCTTGGCGATCTCCAGCGCATGGTCGAGGTCGCGCGCCTCGACGAGGTAGTAGCCGCCGAGTGCCTCCTTGGTCTCGGCGAACGGACCGTCGGTGACGACGTCGCCGCGCACCGACGTCGCGGTCGCCGTCGGCTGCAGGCCGTTGCCGCCCACGATCTTGCCCCCGAGGTCGGGAACCTGCTCGGCGAACCGGCCGTGCGCCTCCAGCACCTCACGACCGGCCGGCGATCCGGGCTCGCCGGACTGCGACTCGTCCTGGTAGATCAGGATCAGGTACTCGCTCATCGTGTCCCCTTCCCGGCCGGTGCGGTCGGATCGACTGTGACACCTTCCCGACGGACGAGGCGGGCACAAATCGACATCGCCTGGCTCGGACACGCCCACATAGGCTGACAACTCCATGCCGAACCGCACATCACGCCCCCCGGAGGAGGCGGCCCGGCGCGCCCAGGCGCGTCTGGCGAGCCGCCCGGTCATCAGGTACCCGCCCGACCTCCCGGTCGCGCAGCGCAAGGACGA
>DASVED010000198.1:0-2390 GCA_036380775.1 Actinomycetes bacterium | reverse complement strand
GCCGCCCTCCGCCAGGTCGGTGGGCGAGATCTTCTCGGTGAAGAACGAGGCGTAGAAGTCGAGCGCCTCCTGCATGGGCGGGGTGTTGAACGTGAACTCCTCGCCCTCGACCAGCTCAGCGCCCTGCTGCCACGCGAACGGCATGTAGGTCTGCCACGAGCCCTGCCCGCCGGGCTGCAGGGAGATCCCCCACTTGGCGCCGCCCTCGGTCTGCATGGCCTTGGTGAATGCCTTGAACTCGTCCCAGTTCCAGTCGTCACCGGGCGTGACGCCAGCCTTCTCGGCCAGGTCCTTGCGGTAGTAGATCTGCCGCGTCTCGGTGTACCAGGGCACCCCGAACGAGGTGCCGTCGACGTCCGTGGTGCCCCATGCGCCCTCGAAGAAGGCGCTGGGGTCGATCAGGTCGGTCGGTGTCGCGTCGAGGGCGCCGCTGGCGGCGAACTCCGAGACCCACGTGCTGCCGACCAGGCTGACATCCGGCGTCTTGTTGCCCGCGATGGCCGTGGCGATCTTGTTGTGGGCGGCGTCGAACGGGATGACCGTGATGTTGACCTTGGACTTCGGGTTGGCGGCCTCGAAGTCCGCCGCGATCTCGCCGAGCTTGTCGCCCTCTGCACCGAGGGCCCACACGGTGATGTCCCCGCTGGCCTTGCCGGCCCCGACCTTGTCGGACTTGACGTCATCGGTGCCCGCCTCGTCGTCCCGGCCGCAGCCGGTCAGGGCGATCGAGGCCACCAGCGCGAGCGCGCCGGCCGTCCTCAGTCTCGTGAGCTGACCTGTTCTCATCGCATCTCCTCGGGGTGGTGCCCACAGCTGGCACGTCGCACGAGCTGCGTGGGCAGCACCTCATGCCGTGGTCCGCTCGCGTCTCCCGCCAGTCGGTCGTGCAGCCGCCGTGCGGCCCAGGCGCCGAGCTCGCGCATGGGCTGGCGGACGGTCGTGAGACCCGGCCTCGCGTGCCGGGCGGCCATGACGTCGTCCCAGCCAGTGACCGCGAGGTCGGCCGGGACGCGCAGACCCAGTTCCTCGGCGGCCGTGATGGCGCCGAGCGCGATCTCGTCGTTCGCGCACATCAGGGCCCTGGGGCGGGCGGCTCGCAGCAGCCGCGCCGCCGCGACCCGGCCGCCGTCCTCGTCGAAGGCGCACGGCGTGGGGGCCGGCGGGGCAGGCACCCCCGCGTTGTGCAGAGCCTGGCGGAAACCCTGCCACCGTGCCGACGCGTCCGTCGAGGTCGCCGCGTCGCCCAGGAAGGCCAGCGAGTCGTACCCGTGGTCCGACACGAGGTGGTGGGTCAGGGCTGAGGCGCTGACCTCGTTCTCGGTGGTCACCGAGTCGGCGCCGGGGATCGCGTCGCGCGCCATCAGGACCAGCGGCAGCCCGCGGTGTGCCAGGTCGGCGAGTACGTCGTCGCCGACCGTGCGGCCGAGGACCACCAGCCCGTCGACCCTCGCGGCGAGGTCCAGCACCATCTCGCGGGCGGCCTCTCGGCCGTGGGTAGACAGGATCAGCACGCTGCGGCCCTGCTCGGCCGCGACCTCCTCGTAGCCCAGCACGACCTCGGCGAAGTAGGGCCCGGACAGGTCGGGGAACACGATCCCCGCGGCGGCGTGCTGGCCCTCGGCCAGCGAGCGCGCGGACCGGCTGGGGGTGAACCGGAGGTCGTCGACGGCTGCCTGGACCCGCTCCCTGGTGTCCGGCGCGACCCGCGCCGTCCCGCGCAGCACCCGGGAGACGGTGGCGATCGAGACGCCGGCCTGCTGGGCGACCTGGTAGATCGTCGGCTCGCGGGCCGGTGCGGGACGGGATGAAAGCGCTTTCATGGCTGGATCCAGGTTTCCACCGAAAGCATGATCAGTAAACCCTTTGTCCGAATTTCTTCGTGGGAGGGCCTGACTCACCGGCCCCCGGGTGGCGGGATGGCGGGGTATCGGTCCTCGCGGTGCACCGGACCCCCGCCAGCCGCCGGGTCCCGGGTTCACGGCACACGCGGAGGTCCCTCACAGCGGGCTCGCAGGAACCCGACGCAGAGTCGTTGCCATGACCGAGCAGACGACCCTCTCCCACGAACCGCTGACCCACGACGACCCATGGCGGCCCCCGGCGCCCCCGCAGGAGCCGCCCATGGAGGCTCCCGCCGAGGCGGGACGCCCTCGACGTGGTGTCACGGCGCTGATCGCCGTTGCACTGGCCGCTGGCCTGGTCGGGGGTGGCGCCGGCGCCGCCCTGACCGCGACGGCGCTCGACGACGAGCCGGCGACCGCGTCCACCGGCGCCGAGTCCCTGCGCGCATCGACGGCCAGCCGCGACGTCGCGCCCGCCGCCGGCTCGGTCGAGCAGGTGGCCGCGGCCGTGCTGCCGAGCGTCGTGTCCATCGAGGTCTCCACCGGCGC
>DASVED010000197.1:0-2756 GCA_036380775.1 Actinomycetes bacterium | reverse complement strand
ACCAGGCCACCGACGACGTGACGCAGGGCGAGTCCATCAAGGTCCCGTCGGTGAGCGGCAAGTCGGTGGAGCAGGCCCGGCAGATCCTGCGCAACGCCCAGCTCGACCCGGTGGTCAGCGACGACCGCGTCTACGCGACGTACGCCGCCGAAGGAACCGTCGCCTACTCCTATCCGGGGACCGGTTCGTCGGTCTATCCCGGCCAGCGGGTCGTGATCTACGTCAGCGCAGGGGCCCCACCAGCTGAGCCCTCGCAACCACCCGCACCCACCGACGACACGACGCTCGGGCCGGAAGACTGCGGCAACTCGAACCGCCCGGAGTGCCGCCCCTAGCGTGCACGGGTCAGCCGGAAAGCTGACGGCGGACCTCGGCGGCCACCCGGCCGCCCTCTGCGCGGCCCGCCGTCCGCGGCGTGACCGCCTTCATGACCTGGCCCATAGCGTGCGGCCCGGCTGCCCCGGTCTCGGCGACAGCCGCGGCCACCAGCTCGCGCAGCTCGTCGTCGCCGAGCTGGGCCGGCAGGTAGCCCGCGATGACCTCCCCCTCGGCCCGCTCCCGCTCGGCACGCTCCGGGCGACCGCCGTCGGCGAACGCCTCGGCCGCCTCTCGACGCTTCTTCGCTTCGCGGGTCAGGACGCCGACGACCTCGGCGTCGTCGAGCTCCCGGGCCGACTTGCCGGAGACCTCCTCGGTCTTCACCGCGGTCAGCACCATCCGCAGCGTGGCGGACCGCAGCTCGTCGCGCGCTCTCATGGCCGTCGTGAGGTCGGCCTGGAGGCGGTCCTTGAGTCCGGTCATGTCGGTCAGTGTGTCAGCATCGGGTGGTGGGACGACGACTCGCGATGCCGCCATGGCCGCTCTCGCTCGTGGGCTACGGAGCCGCCGCAGGCGTCGCGTGCCTCGCCTGGGGGGCCGGCTACGAGGTGCGGTCATTCCGGCTGCGCCGGGTCGAGGTGCCGGTGCTCTCGCCCGGCTCGCGCCCGCTGCGGGTGCTGCACGTCTCCGACCTGCACATGACGCCTGGCCAGCGATCGAAGCGCGAGTGGGTCCGCTCCCTCGCGGGGCTCGAACCGGATCTCGTCATCGACACCGGCGACAACCTGGGCCACCGCGAAGCGGTGCCGGCGGTGCTGGACGCGCTGGGCCCCCTGCTCGAGCGTCCGGGGGCGTTCGTGATGGGGTCCAACGACTACTACGAGCCCACGTTCAAGAACCCGGTCCGCTACCTGCTGCCCCTCGGGGAGCCGGAGCTGACCAACCGCCGGCTGCCGACCGAGGACCTGCGCGACGGCCTGGTCGCCGCGGGCTGGCTGGACCTCGGCAACGCGCGCGGACGGATCAAGGCCGACCACCGCGAGATCGAGCTGGTCGGCACCGAGGACGCTCACATCCGCGCCGACCGCTACGCCGATGTCGCAGGCCCGGCCGACCCGGCGGCCGACCTCGCCCTCGGCGTCACCCACGCGCCGTACAAGCGGGTGCTCGACGCGATGACCGCCGACGGCTTCCCGTTGATCCTCGCCGGCCACACCCATGGCGGCCAGCTCTGCATCCCGGGCTACGGAGCGCTGGTCACCAACTGCGACCTGCCACCGAGCCGCGCGAAAGGAGTCTCCGAGCACGCGCACGCCGGCCGGCGCTCGCTGCTGCACGTCTCCGCCGGGCTGGGCACCTCACCGTTCGCCCCGGTCCGCTTCGCCTGCCCGCCGGAGGCGACGCTCCTCACGCTGGTCGCCCGCGGGAGCTGACCGCACCTCAGCGGAGGTGCTCCTGGTCGCCGACTCGCCAGGACTCCGCGAGCCACCCGCGGACATCGGCGTCCACGTCGTCGGGCCCGACCAGCCGGAAGGCGTGCAGGACGTTGCGCGCCGAGTACTCCTCGATCCGGCGGAACCGCGGGTGCTCGAGTCGGCGGGCGAGAATGACATGGCCGTCCAGCCAGTGCCGGCGGGGCACGAACGCGGCGAAGCTCATCCGGACCTGGAGCGCGATCCGGGTACGTTCGGGCAGCACCGTCACGGGACCAACGGTGGTGACCGCCGCCAGGACCTGGTCGAAGGCCTGCCGCACGGCGGGATCCGACCGGTCGAAGTGCCGGTCGAGATCGCCGAGCGGAGCGCACGCGTGGCTCTGGTTCCGACCGGCGAACGGGCGTTCGCACTCCGGACACCGCCACATCGGGCCGGTCACCTCGGCAGGCTAACCCTGCGGTCGAGCGGGTGGGCCGGGCTCGGCTAGACTGCTGTCGCCTCTTCAGGGCTTCATCGGGGTGTAGCGCAGCTTGGTAGCGCGCTGCGTTCGGGACGCAGAGGTCGTGGGTTCAAATCCCGCCACCCCGACACAAGACAGCCGGTGTTCCTGCAGGTCAGGGGCACCGGCTGTCGGCCGAAAAGTGTCCAGTGGTTACAGAAACGGTCACAGAAGGTTCTGCGAACTGCCCCGGACGGCGGTGAATCCGCACGCACAGCAGCGGTCACCTGCTCCCTGCTCTCGGCATTCGGCGCTGCAGTCGCCGGCTCTTTACGCGGCGGGCTGGTGTCGATTCTCCGAGGGCGTCGTTCGCCGTCCTGCTCGCTCTTGCACTACCCGCTGGGAATCCGTGGGTGACCGATTAGGGCGGCGACGGCGTTCGCCGCGTCGGCGTCCATGGCCGGGTTCACGTGGCTGTAGATATCGAGCGTGATCGCGATGGTGGAGTGCCCGAGGCGCTATGGCCACCGACACCACCACCGGCCGTCACCCGATCCCGGTGC
>DASVED010000196.1:0-3091 GCA_036380775.1 Actinomycetes bacterium | reverse complement strand
ACTAACCTGCCAGGCGCAAAAGGGGTTGATGCTGATGACAGGGGTGAGCGACCGGGCCGCCGCCGGGCCGCCGAGCGCGCTCGCGGTCTGGACTGCGCTCGTGACCGTGTACCTCGTCTGGGGGTCCACCTACCTCGCCATCCGGGTCGTCGTCGAGACGGCGCCGCCCCTGCTCGCCATGGGGGCCCGGTTCCTGCTCGCCGGCGCCCTGCTGGCAGCGGTGCTCGCCGCCCGGCGGGGTGTCAGCTCGCTGCGGGTGCGTCCCCGCCAGCTCGGCGGGGCGGCCGTCGTGGGCCTGCTGCTGCTGCTCGGGGGCAACGGCGGCGTCGCGGTGGCGGAGCAGACCGTGCCCTCCGGGCTCACCGCGCTGCTCGTGGCGGCGACCCCGCTCTGGCTGGTCTGCCTGCGCACCGCCGCCCGGGACCGCCCCGCCCCGTTGAGCCTGCTCGGGACGTGCGTGGGATTCCTCGGGATCATCGTCCTGGTCCGACCTGGCGCGTCGTTCGGCCAGCACGTCGAGCCGTGGGGACTCGCCCTCGTGGTGGGCGCGGCGGCGAGCTGGGCGCTCGGGTCGTTCCTGTCCTCGCGGCTGCCGATGCCCGGTGATGCGTTCGTGGCGACCACGTGGGAGATGCTCACCGGTGGTGCCGCGCTGGTCGTGGCGGGCCTGCTGGCCGGCGAGCAGGAAGGCTTCTCGCTGAGCCAGGTGGCGCCGGCGGCGTGGGCCTGGCTGGGCTACCTCGTCGTCGTCGGCTCGATCATCGCCTTCTCCGCGTACGTCTGGCTGCTCCACCACGCGCCCATCTCGCTGACGGCGACCTATGCCTACGTCAACCCCGTGGTCGCCGTCGCCCTCGGCGCGCTGGTCCTGGCCGAGCCGGTGACCGTCTCGGTGGCGATCGGCGGCGCCGTGGTGGTGCTCGGTGTGGGGCTGGTCGTCACCGCTGAACGGCTGCCTGGCGAACGGCCGGCCGGTCGCCGCCCGGTTGCGGAGGACGAGCAAGTGGTAGACCTCCCGACATGACGCAGCTGGTACTCGGCCCCCTCCTGCGCCATGTCGGGGAACGGGACGCGACCGTCTGGGTCGAGGCCGACGGCCCCTGCACGGTGGAGGTCCTCGGGCACACCGAGCACACCTGGCAGGTCGGCCGGCACCACTACGCGCTCGTGTGCGTCGGTGACCTCGAGCCGGGCAGCTCGACGACGTACGACGTGCGCCTGGACGGGGAGCGGGTCTGGCCCGCACCCGACGACGAGCTGCCGCCCCCGAGGATCCGGACCATCCGCGGCGGCGACGCGCTCCACGTCGTGTTCGGGTCGTGCCGCTACGCCCGCCCGGACGCGGTCGCGGACGACAGCAACTTCGAGCCGGACGCCCTGGACACGTATGCCAAGCGGATGGCCGGTTGGCCGGAAGACAGGTGGCCGGACGCCCTGCTCCTGCTCGGCGACCAGGTCTACGCCGACGAGACCTCGCAGCGGACCCGTGAACGCATCCGGGACCGGCGGGACGTGAGCCAGGAACCCGGCGAGCAGATCAAGGACTTCGAGGAGTACACCTGGCTCTACGAGGAGTCCTGGACCGACCCGGACGTGCGCTGGCTGCTCTCGACCATCCCGTCGTCGATGATCTTCGACGACCACGACGTCGCCGACGACTGGAACACCTCCGCGCAGTGGCGTCGCGACATGCAGCAGACCTCGTGGTGGGAGGAGCGCGTCATCGGCGGCCTGTCGTCGTACTGGGTCTACCAGCACATCGGGAACCTCGCCCCGCAGGCCCTGGCCGACGACCCGGTCTACCAGCGGGTCACGGACCACGACGGCGACTGCGAGCAGCTGCTGCGTGAGTTCGCGGCCTCCGCCGACAAGGAGGCGGACGGGCGCAAGGGCGCGCAGTGGTCGTACCGCCGCGACCTCGGCGACGTCCGGCTGCTTGTCATCGACTCCCGCTGCGGGCGGATGCTCGACGAGAGCGAGCGCTCAATGGTGTCCGACGCCGAGTTCCGCTGGATCGAGGACCAGGTCGCCGGGGACTACGACCACCTGCTGGTCGGCACGTCGCTGCCGTGGCTGCTCGCCCGCGCGCTGCATGACGTCGAGGCCTGGAACGAGGCGCTGGCCGCTGGAGCTCGCGGCCCGCGGATGGCCCGCATCGCGGAGCGGTTCCGGCGGGCCGCCGACCTCGAGCACTGGGCGGCGTTCCGGGAGTCGTTCGACCGGCTGGCCGAGCTCTTCGCCTGCGTCGGCCGCGGCGAGCATGCCGGGTCGGGGGGCAGGGAACCGGCCACGGTGTGCGTCCTGTCCGGCGACGTGCACCACGCGTACGCGGCGCAGGCCCACTACCCGGACAGCTCGGTGCGCTCGAAGGTCTACCAGCTCACCTGCTCGCCGGTGCACAACTACGTGCCGCGGATGATGCAGGTCGCCTTCCGGATCGCCTGGAGCCGGGCCGCGGAGAAGGTGATGCGGTTCCTGCTCGACCGGGTCGCCCGGGTGCCGCACCAGCCGCTGTCCTGGTCCAGGCTGTCCGGCCCCTACTACGGCAACGAGATCGCGACGCTCACCCTCGACGGCCGGGACGCCCGGCTGGTCATCGAGCGGGCCCGGGTGCAGGCGGACGGCTCCGCCCGGCTCGCCCCCGTCGTCCACCTCCCCCTCACCTGACCGCCCCTTTCCCCGGTGATCACATCGCCCCCTTTCCCCGGTGATCATGCAGGAATGGTTGGCAACCACAGCTGCATGATCACCGCCTGGTCGGGAGGCTGTGACCTGCGGTGATCTGCTATCGATCCTCGGCGGTGCGATCGCCGTGTCGCTCGTCGACTACCGGATCCCGCTGCTCGTCATGGCGTGCGGCATCGCCGCGGCGGCGATCTACTCCGCGCTCCGGCTGCGCGAGGCGGTGCCGACGGGATCAGAGCTCGCGAAACCGCCCGTCCTCCACGTGGACGTGGCGCCCGGTGGGCACGTTGTCGAGCAACCGCCGGTCGTGGGTCACGATCAGCAGCGTCCCGTCGTACGTCCCTAGCGCCTCCTCGAGCTGCTCGATCGCGGCCAGGTCGAGATGGTTGGTGGGCTCGTCGAGCAC
>DASVED010000195.1:0-5861 GCA_036380775.1 Actinomycetes bacterium | reverse complement strand
TGAGTCCTGGCACAATCACCGGCGTCGACCGCCACGGGTCGATCTCGAGGAGGAGCGTCATGTCCCAAAGCCACGGCAACACGCCCGCTGCCTGGACGGCCGTGACCATCATGTTCGTCGGCTTCCTGGTCAGCGGGTTCGCCGTGCCGCTCGAGATGCCGTGGTTGTTCTTCGTCGGCCTGGTCGTCGTCGCGGTGGGTGCGGTGGTCGGCAAGGTGATGCAGATGATGGGCCTCGGCAACACGGTCACCTACAAGGACGACCGGGACCCGGAGTACGACGAGCAGCAGAGATCCTGACGACCCTGCATCGATCCAGACCTCCCAAGGGGGACCACCTGTGAGCGACACCGGCAGCAACGACCCGTACGACCCCAACCGGCCCCGTCAGCCCGAGCAGCCTGAGCAGCCCGAGCAGCCGCAGGAGCCGCGGTGGGGCTCGAACCCTCCGCCCCCGCCCGAGGCGCCGCAGTCCGAGCCGGGTGGCTGGAGCGGTGGTCAGCTCGGGGGCCAGCAGCCCGGCACCCCGCCGCCGTACGGCGCACCAGGCGCAGGCCAGTACGGCCAGCCGTACGGCCAGCCCTACGGTCAGCCGGGCGGCACCCCGCCGCCCAACTACCTCGTCTGGGCCATCCTCAGCACGATCTTCTGCTGCCTCCCCCTGGGCATCGCCTCGATCGTCTTCGCCGCGCAGGTCAACGGGAAGTACGCCAGCGGCGACATCGCGGGGGCGCAGGAGGCGTCGCGCAAGGCGAAGACCTTCGCCGTCTGGTCGGCCGGAATCGGTGTCGTCGTCGCGGTGATCTACATCCTCGTCGTCATCGTCGCCGTCGGCACCGGGTCGAGCTGACGCCGACACCCATGACCGCCCACGTCGTGTCGCGCACCCGGCGAGGCGCCGCACTCGCGGCCCCGCTCGGTGTGGCGACTCTGGCGCTGGCTGCGGTCGGTCTGGTCGCGGCGGTCGACCCCAACGAGCCAGGTCACTACCCGACCTGTCCGTTCCTGGCCGTCACCGGCCAGCTCTGCCCGGGGTGCGGGTCGTTGCGGGCGGTCCACGCGATGACTCACGGCGACCTCGCTGCGGCCCTGGGTCTCAACCTTCTGACGGTGCTCGCCGTCCTGCCGCTTGCCGTCATCTGGCTGCGATGGGCACGTCGGCGGTGGGCCGGCATCTCGCGCACCGACATCGCACCAGCCCCGGTGCTGTGGACGCTCCTCGTCGTCGTGCTCGCGTTCGGTCTCCTGCGCAACCTGCCGGTCGGCGCACCGCTCGCTCCCTGACCAGGATTCGGCCCGAGCGGCCCGCACGGTTACCCTGGCCGGGCCGGTGTCGGACCATGCCCTCACCGGCGGTCGACGGGCAACCGGAGGGGATCCACCACGTGAATGTGCTCGACGACATCCTGGTGGGCGTGCGCGCGGACCTCGCCGAGCGGGAGGCACGGGTGAGCCTCGACGAGCTCAAGGCCCGGGCCGCGTCGCGCCCGGAGTGCCTCAACCCGGTCCCCGTCCTCAAGGGCGAGGGTGTCGCCGTCATCGCCGAGGTCAAGCGGTCGAGCCCGTCCAAGGGCGCACTCGCCGACATCGCCGACCCGGCCGCGCTGGCCGCCGACTACGAGGCCGGCGGTGCCTCCGTCATCAGTGTGCTGACCGAGCAGCGCCGCTTCGGCGGCAGCCTCGACGACCTCGTCGCGGTCCGCCGGGCCGTCGACATCCCGGTGCTGCGCAAGGACTTCATCGTCTCGAGCTACCAGCTCTGGGAGGCCCGGGTCCACGGCGCCGACCTCGCGTTGCTGATCGTCGCCGCCCTCGACCAGAGCGCCTTGGTGTCCCTCGTCGAGCGGGCCCGGACGATCGGGCTCACGCCGCTCGTCGAGTGCCACACCGAGGACGAGGTCGCGCGGGCGGTCGACGCCGGCTCGACGATCATCGGAATCAACGCCCGCGACCTGCGCACCCTCGAGGTGGACCGGAGCATCTTCGCCCGGCTTGCGCCGAAGGTCCCTGAGAGCGTCGTCTGCATCGCCGAGTCCGGGGTGCGCGGCCCGCACGACGTCATCGAGTACGCCCGGGCGGGTGCCGACGCCGTCCTGGTCGGCGAGTCCCTGGTCACCGGCCGGGACCCACGGGACGCGGTGCGCGACATGGTCGCCGCCGGCGTCCACCCCGCGCTCAAGCACCACAACCGGTGACCGGACCGGTCATGAGCGGACCGGCGCGCAGCGGACCGGAGCAAGGCTTCGGCCCGGACAGGTTCGGCCCGGACAGCAGGGGACACTTCGGCCCGTACGGCGGCCGGTTCGTCCCGGAGGCGCTCGTCGCGGCCCTCGACGAGCTGACCGCTGCGTACGAGAAGGCCCGCCACGACCAGGCCTTCCAGCAGGAGCTGCGCGCGCTGCAGACCTCCTACAGCGGCCGCCCCAGCCCGGTCACCGACGCGCGCCGGCTGCGCGAGCACGCCGGCGGAGCGCGCGTCCTGCTCAAGCGCGAGGACCTCAACCACACCGGTTCGCACAAGATCAACAACGTCCTCGGGCAGGCGCTGCTGGCCCGCGACATGGGCAAGCGCCGGGTCATCGCCGAGACCGGCGCCGGCCAGCACGGCGTCGCGACGGCCACGGCGGCTGCGCTGCTCGGCCTCGAGTGCGTGGTCTACATGGGGGAGGAGGACACCCGTCGCCAGGCCCTGAACGTGGCCCGGATGAAGCTGCTCGGGGCGGAGGTGGTGCCGGTGAACGCCGGCAGCCGCACCCTCAAGGACGCCATCAACGAGGCGATGCGCGACTGGGTGACCAACGTCGACCACACGCACTACGTGCTCGGCACGGTGACCGGCCCGCATCCCTTCCCGGCGATGGTCCGCGACTTCCAGCGGGTCATCGGCGACGAGGCCCGCGAGCAGGTGCTGGCGCTGACCGGACGGCTCCCCGACGCGGTCGTCGCCTGCGTCGGCGGCGGCTCCAACGCGATGGGCATCTTCACGGCGTTCCTCGACGACCCGGACGTGCGGCTCTACGGCTTCGAGGCCGGCGGCGAGGGCATCGACTCGGGGCGGCACGCGGCGCGGATGGCCGGTGGGTCGCCGGGGGTGCTGCACGGCACCAGGACCTACGTGCTGCAGGACGACAACGGCCAGACCGTGCCGTCCCACTCGGTCTCGGCCGGCCTGGACTACCCGGGCGTCGGGCCGCAGCACGCGTGGCTGCACGACACCGGGCGGGCGACCTATGCCCCGGTGACCGACGCCGAGGCGATGGATGCCTTCGCCCTGCTCTGCCGTACGGAGGGCATCATCCCGGCCATCGAGAGCGCGCACGCGCTGGCCGGGGCCCTGACCGTCGGCCGGGAGCTCGCCACGCAGCTCACCGACGTGATCGTGCTGGTCAACCTGTCCGGCCGCGGCGACAAGGACGTCGACACCGCCGCGACGTGGTTCTCGGTCGTCACCGACGAGGAGATCGTCGAGTCCGCGACCGCCACGGTGACCGAGGGTGGCCGGGAGTCGGCGGGCGAGGGCTGGTGAGCACCCTCGAGCAGGTTCTGTCCGGCGCCCGCGCCGAGAACCGCGCCGCTCTCGTCGGCTACCTCCCGGCCGGCTACCCCTCCGTCGACGGGGCCGTCGAGGCGATGACCGCCATGGTTCGCGGGGGAGTCGACGTCGTCGAGGTCGGGCTGCCCTACAGCGACCCGCTGATGGACGGCCCGACCATCCAGGCGGCCGTGGAGGCAGCCCTGCGCAGCGGCACTACGACCGACGACGTGGTCGGCACGGTCGCGAAGGTGGCCGCCACCGGTGCTCCGACCCTGGTGATGAGCTACTGGAACCCGATCGAGCGCTACGGAGCACGCCGGTTCGCCGACGCGCTGGCCGCCGCCGGCTCGGCCGGCGTCATCACGCCCGACCTGACGCCCGACGAGGCCGGCGAGGACCCGTCGGACTGGCTCGGCGCCACCGACGCCACCGGTTTGGCCCGGGTCTTCCTGGTCGCCCCCTCCTCGACCGGGGAGCGGCTGCGGTACACAGCGGAGCACTGCCGGGGCTTCGTGTACGCCGCCTCGACGATGGGTGTCACCGGGACCCGTGCGGCCGTCGGTGACGCGGCCGGCACCCTGGTCCGCCGGGTCCGGGCCGTGACCGACAAGCCGGTCTGCGTCGGGCTCGGCGTGTCCGACGGCGACCAGGCCGCCGAGGTCGCGGCCTTTGCCGACGGCGTCATCGTCGGCTCGGCGTTCGTGCGGGCACTGCTCGACGCCCCGACGCTGCCGGAGGGCTGCCGGGCGGTCGAGGAGCTCGCCTCGGACCTGGCCGACGGCGTGCGCAGGGGACGGGCCTGAGCCGTGCCCGGTCGAGCCGCTGCCGCTGTCGTGGCGACACTGCTGCTCGCCGGCTGCACCCCCGGTGAGGGGTCGGCCGGGCCTTCGAGTGGCCCCACGTCCGCCTGGCGCGGCACCGCCATCAGCAACCCCTACCCGCTGCCGGAGCAGCGGTTCTCCGACACCGCGGGCGACCCGGTGGTGCCGGCGCGCGACGCGGCCGAGGACGTCACGCTGGTGTTCTTCGGCTACACGCACTGCCCGGACATCTGCAACGTCGTGCTCGCCAACATCGCGTCCGCGCTGCGCGGCTCGCCGGCCGCGGTCCGTGACGCCACGCGCCTGCTGTTCGTCACGACCGATCCGGCGCGGGACACCGGGCAGGTCGTCCGGGAGTACCTGGACCGCTTCGACCCCGCGTACGACGGGCTGATCGCCCCCGTCGGGACCGTGGAGCAGGCCGCCAGCGACCTGCACGTGAGCTACGAGCGGCCGGACGGCTCCACCGGGGGCTACCGGGTGGACCACGGCACGTACACGACGGCGTTCGTCGACGGCGAGGCCCGCCTGGTCTGGTCGGCCGACGTGGCCGTCGCCGACCTGCGCGCCGACCTGCAGCGGCTTGCCCGACTAGCCTGAGAAGGCCATGACCCTCGCCTCCTTCCCCAGCCCCCCCGACGGCGTCTGGAACCTGGGACCGGTTCCGGTGCGCGGCTACGCCCTGTGCATCATCGCCGGCATCGCGCTGGCGATCTGGCTCGGCGAGCGGCGCTGGCGGGCCCGCGGCGGGCAGCCCGGTGACGTGATCGAGATCGCGACCTGGATGGTGCCGTTCGGGATCGTGGGCGGCCGGATCTACCACGTCGTGTCCTCCCCCCAGGCGTACTTCGGCGAGGACGGCGACCCGGTGAGCGCGCTCTACATCTGGGAGGGCGGCCTGGGCATCTGGGGCGCCATCGCGCTCGGTGGCGTCGGCGCGTGGATCGGCTGCCGGCGCCGCGGCATCCCGCTGCCCGCCTTCGCCGACGCGCTCGCGCCGGGGATCGTGCTCGCGCAGGCCGTGGGCCGGCTCGGGAACTACGTCAACCAGGAGCTCTACGGCCGGGCCACCGACCTGCCCTGGGCGGTCGAGATCGACCGGGCGTACCGGCCGGCCGACATGCTCGACCAGGCCACCTACCACCCGACCTTCCTCTACGAGCTGCTGTGGAACGTCGGCGTCGCGGGTCTGGTGGTGTGGGCGGACCGCCGCTTCCGGCTGGGGCACGGCAGGGCGTTCGCGCTCTACGTCGCGGCCTACACGGTCGGCCGGGCCTGGATCGAGGGCCTGCGCATCGACCCGGCCAACGAGGTGCTCGGGCTGCGGCTCAACGAGTGGACCAGCCTGGTCGTGTTCCTCGGTGCCGTCACCTACATCGTCGTGTCGGCTCGGCTGCGGCCCGGGCGTGAGACGCCCGAGGAGCTGGCCGAGCGCCGGCCCGCCACGGACGGCGACGGCCCCGCATCGTCCACCCCGACGGACAGCTCGGACGAGGAGGTCACCGC
>DASVED010000194.1:0-11899 GCA_036380775.1 Actinomycetes bacterium | reverse complement strand
AAGCCCTGGGGCGGCGTGGGTCCGGAGCGTCGACGACCCACCTCCGACCGGGCCTCGTCCTGGGCATCGTGGGCGGCTGAGCGGTGGCCTACGTCGACCTGGTGACTCCACCGCCACGGTCGCGCCGGGTCGGCCCGCGCTGAGGTCTACGGCCCGCTCTCATCCGGCGGTTCTCGGCGCGCAGCCGGGCGTTCGCTTGCTCCAGCGCCAGCACGGCGGCGACGCCGGCCAGGTTGAGCCCCTCGTCGAGGAGCTGACCGATCCGGTCCAACTGGTCGAGGTTGTCCTGGCTGTACCGCCTGGTGCCACCGCCGGTGCGCTCCGGCTCGAGCAGCCCTCGCTGTTCGTACAGGCGCAGCGTCTGCGGAGCCATCCCGACCAGCTCCGCGGCGACCGAGATCCCATAGACCCCCTGACTGGGGTCTGCTCTCTGCCGGTCTGCCACCGGTTATCCCAACGTCGTGATTCGTACTTGCATGTTTGATATAGCGCGTGGTACAAGAAATCTACATCACATGCCACAGATCCGCGAGGATCGTGGACGGAGGAAGGCATCAGGATCCGTCGACAGGAGGTGGTAGCGATGCTGATGCGCACCGACCCTTTCCGTGACCTGGACCGCCTCAGCCAGCAGCTGTGGGGGACGTCGTCGCGACCGGCGCTGATGGCGATGGACGCCTGGCGCGAGGGCGAGGAGTTCGTCGTGGAGTTCGATCTGCCAGGGGTCTCCCCGGACTCCGTCGACCTCGATGTCGAACGCAACGTGCTGACTGTCAGGGCGGAACGACCGTCGCTGAACGGTGACCGGGAGCTGATCGCCGCGGAGCGGCCCCGCGGGGTGTTCAGTAGGCAGCTGATCCTGGGCGACAACCTGGACACCGAGAGCGTCGGCGCCAGCTACAGCGCCGGCGTGCTGACCCTGCGCATCCCGATCGCGGAGCAGGCCAAGCCGCGCAAGATCCAGATCAGCAGCGAGCAGGGCGACCGGCAGGCCATCGACGCCTGACCGTCAGCCGGCCCCGGCCGTGCACCCGGCCGGGGCCATGACCGCCCACGAGGTACCGGATGGCGCCACAATCCGACCCGCACACCGAGCTCGGCCTGCCCCTCACCGCGAACCAGGCGGAGATCCGCCATGCGTACCGGCGTCGACTGCTCGAACACCATCCAGACACCCGCGAGCAGCGTGGCGAGACCGCCGCCCAGTCGGACCTGGCTCTGCAGCGCACGCTGGAGGCCTACGACACCCTCCGTGGCCACCGCTCGGGCAGCACACCCGAGGCGAGCCTGACCACACCGCGCCGTTCCACGCCAGGAGAGGGGCCGCCGGCTCCGTCTCCGGGGCGGGCAGGGCAGGTGCAGCTGCGGGTGACACCGGTCCGGTGGGCTCCTCCGAACAGGTCGCCGCTGCGGGACTCCACCGGCCGGAGCCTGGCCATCCCGGATCCGCCGACACCGATCTCACTCCTTCGCTGGCTGCTTCGCGGCTAGCAGCGCCGCGCAGCAACGTCGTGAGTGAACCCTCACGGAAGGAGTCGTCATGAATTCGCGCGTTCCGGTTCCACGTGTTCAGTTGCGCCGCCTTGCTGATGAGCTTGCAGTGGCTCTCCGCGCCGTCACCGAGGCGCGGGCAGCGTCGGACGCTTTCGACGTGCTCGCTCAGCTCACCGTCGCGATCGAGGAGCTCACCGCCACCCAGCACGAACTGGTCAACGTTCTACTCGACCACGGCCACAGTTGGGGCGAGGTCGGCGATGCGCTGAGCACCAGTGCCGCGGCAGCCGAGCGCCGCTACCCCCGCCGGGAACGCCGGGACGCGGTCAACTAGACCGAGCCGCTCGCCATCGTGGTCCGCCATTCCTGGCTCGGTAGCCGGGATGCCGGGAGCGGCCTACGGCCGATCTTCGCGGAGGGCGCGGCGCACGAGGGCCAGGGCGTCCGAGACCCGGTCCAGGTCAGGGCCGTCGAGGGTGTCCAGCAGGTCGGCAAGTCGTTCGATGCGGGCGCGCCTGCCCTGCTCCAGCAGCCGCGTCCCCGCGGCGGTCGCGGTGACGATGGTCTGCCGTCGGTCGTCGGAGGACTCCTTGCGGCGCACCAGCCCGGCCTCCTCCAGCGCGGTGACGGTCCGGGTGATGGCGGGCGGGCTGAGCTGCTCCGCGCGGGCCAGCGCGGACATCGTCGTGGGTCCGGCATAGACGAGGACGGACAGCAGCGAGAGCCGCTCGGGCGTGAGACCCGTGCGACTGTCGTCGATCCGCGCGGCGCGCAGGGCATGGATCGCCGTCGAGTTGAGAGCGTTGGCGACCCGGTGACGGCGGGTTCGCGGCGAGCCCACCGGCAGAGGTGGCAGGTCCCTAGTCACGAACAACAGTTAACACCATGAATCTCTTGACAGTTCACTACGTGAAGTATGAGATGAGCGAGTGCTGTCGAGAGGGAGGCCGTGACATGGGTTATGAGCTGCAGGGCATCGGGCAGCTGCACATCAGTGTCAGCGACCTCGAGGAGTCGGTCCGCTTCTACCGTGACGTGCTGGGGCTGACGCACCTGTTCACCGTCGAGGCTCAGCCGATGGCGTTCTTCGACGCCGGTGGTGTGCGGCTCTACCTGGGTGTGCCAGAGGACGAGCGCTTCCGGTCGCGGCCGGTCGTCTACTACCGGGTCTCCGACGTCGACGAGGCGTTCGCCGCCGTGACCGGCCGCGGCGCCGAACGGCTCGCGGGTCCGCAGCTGGTGCACCGGGACACCGGCTCCGAGCTGTGGATGGCGTTCGTCTCCGACCCGGACGGCACGCCCGTCGGACTGATGGAGGACCGCACCGTCCCCGGCTGAGCCGGCTGAGCCGGCTCGGTCCGGGAGGTCACCCTGCACCGCCTGCCAGGGCGAGGCCCGTCCCGAGCGTGATGCCGTACGCCAGCAGGGTGACCCCCGTCGCCTTGAGCACCGGCACGAGCGCAGGTCCCGTCGCCCCGGCCCGGACAGCCGCCACCGGGCGTGCTGCGAGGACCGCGGTCGGAAGGGCCAGCAGCACCCACGGGCTGGCCGTCACGGCGAGCACCGCGACGGCGACGTACGGCGCGGCCATCAGGAGCTGGTAGAGCCGGCGGGTCCGGGTGTCGCCGAGCCGCACGGCGAGCGTCCGCTTGCCGGAGGTCTCGTCGGTCGCCCGGTCCCGCAGGTTGTTGGCGACGAGGACGGCGCAGGCCAGCGCACCGCACCCCGCTCCCGCGAGCACCGATGCCGCCGTCACCTCGCCGGCCTGCACGTAGGTCGTGCCCACGGCAGCCACCAGGCCGAAGAACACGAAGACCGAGAGCTCGCCGAGCCCCCGGTAGCCGTACGGCGTCCGGCCGCCGGTGTAGAACCAGGCGGCCAGCAGGCAGCCCGCGCCGACCAGGAGCAGCCACCACGACGTGAGCGCCGCGAGGACCAGGCCCGCGACGCCGGCGACCGCGAAGGACAGCAGGGCGGCACGCTTCACCGTGCCCGGAGCGGCGACGCCGGCCCCCACCAGGCGCAGCGGGCCGACCCGGTCTGTGTCGGTGCCCCGGACCCCGTCGCTGTAGTCGTTGGCGTAGTTCACGCCGACCTGCAGCGACAGCGCGACCACGAAGGCGAGCAGCGCCCGCCCCGCGACGAACCCGTCGACCGCTGCCGCAGCACCGGTGCCCGCGGCCACCGGCGCCAGGGCGGCCGGAAGGGTGCGCGGCCTCGCACCCTCGACCCACTGGGCTGCCGTGGCCATCCGTCCTCCTGAGGGTCAGCTGCGGGCGACGACGACGCTACGCACCGCCGGCTTGTCGGGCTTCCCCGAGGCCAGCATCGGCAGCACACCGACGACGACCAGCTCGCGGGGGAGGGCGGCCGGCTCGAGTCGCGTCCCGGCGTACGCCCTCAGGTCCTCCAGCGTCGGGGCCTCGGTCGCGTCGGTCGGCTGCACCACGACGACGACCCGCTCGCCCCACTCCGCGTCCGGGCGCCCGACCACGGCACAGGCCGCAACAGCGGGGTGGCCGCCCAGGACGCGCTCGACGAGCGCCGCCGGCACGTTCTCGCCGCCGGACACGATCACGTCGTCGGCGCGGCCGAGCACCTCGAGCCGACCGTCGGGCGCCAGCCGCCCGAGGTCCTGCGTGACGTGCCGGCCGTCCACCAGTGCATCGGCGGTGAGATCCGGCCGCAGCCGGTAGCCCGCGAAGACGACCGGGCCGCCGATGGTCACCCGGCCGTCGTCGCGGACCTCCACGTCCACCCCGGCCAGCGGCTCGCCGTCGTACACGCACCCGCCGCAGGTCTCCGACATCCCGTACGTCGTCACGACCCGGACGCCGGCCGCTCGCGCGCGGTCGTGCAGCTCGGTGGTCAGGGCCGCGCCGCCGACGAGCACGCCGTCGTAGGCCGCCAGGTACGAGGACAGGTCGCCGCCTGCGTCCAGCAGCCGGCGGAGCTGCGTCGGCACGAGAGCCGTGTAGTGACGCACACCGGGCTGCAGCCGCGCCGTCGCGGCGGCGAACGCGGAGACGGAGAACCCGCCATAGAGGTCGACGACCTCGGGCCGGCTGCGCGCCAGCAGCGAGCGGACCAGGACGGTGAGGCCGGCGACGTGGTTGACCGGCAGGGCGAGAACCCACTGACCAGGCCCGCCCAGCCGGTCGTGGGTCGCCTGCGCGGAGTGCCGCAACGCGCCCGCGGTCAGCATCACCCCCTTGGGCTCACCGGTGGACCCGGACGTGGGCACGACAACGGCGACGTCGTCGCTCTCCATCGGCTGCGCGGGGTCCAGCGCCCGCAGGACGGTGCCGCGCGTCCCGCCAGTCGGCAGTGGCAGCAGGGCTGGGCCGGCGCCGTCCAGGGCGGCGGCGAGAGCGGGGACGAGCGAGGTGAGCACCGCCTCACCCGTCGGCGCGGTCAGCGTCCGGAGCTCGCGCACTCAGTAGTACCAGGGGTAGGCGGACCAGTCCGGCGGGCGCTTGTCCAGGAACGCGTCGCGGCCCTCGACGGCCTCGTCGCTCATGTACGCCAGCCTGGTCGCCTCACCGGCGAACACCTGCTGACCCATCAGGCCGTCGTCCACCATGTTGAACGCGAACTTCAGCATCCGCTGCGCGGTCGGGCTCTTGCCGTTCACCTCGGCGGCGACCGCCAGCGCGGTCCGCTCCAGCTCGGCATGGTCGGCCACCACGTTGACGGCACCCATCCGCTGCATCGCCTCGGCGTCGTACGTCCGGCCCAGGAAGAAGATCTCGCGCGCGTTCTTCTGCCCCACGATCCGCGCGAGGTAGGCCGAGCCGTAGCCCGCGTCGAACGACCCCACGTCGGCGTCGGTCTGCTTGAACCGCGCGTGCTCGCGCGAGGCGATCGTCAGGTCGCACACGACGTGCAGCGAGTGCCCGCCGCCCGCCGCCCAGCCGTTCACGACCGCGACGACGACCTTGGGCAAGGTGCGGATCAGCCGCTGCACCTCGAGGATGTGCAGCCGCCCGCCAGCGGCCTTCACCCGTGCCTGGTCGGCGTCGGTCATGCTGTCAGCCGTCTCGCCGCTCGCGTACTGGTAGCCGCTGCGCCCTCGGATCCGCTGGTCCCCGCCAGAGCAGAACGCCCGTCCGCCGTCCTTGGGCGACGGACCGTTTCCGGTGAGCAGGACGCAGCCGACGTCCGGCGTCATCCGGGCGTGGTCGAGGACCCGGTAGAGCTCGTCGACGGTGTGCGGGCGGAACGCGTTGCGCACCTCGGGCCGGTCGAACGCGACCCGCACCGTGCCGCGCCCGGGCCCGTCGACGACCGCGCGGTGGTAGGTCACGTCGGTGAGGTCGAACCCGTCGACCGGGGACCATGCGTCGGGGTCGAACAGCTCGGAGACGGCGGCGTCGTCGGGGCGGTCGGGCACGTCGGTGAGGATAGGCGCATGCCCGACGGGTCCCGGACGCTGCTCGACGACGCGATGCCGTCGTGGGACGTGGCCGAGCGTCATCACAGGGTGGTGCGTGCGGAGGCGGGTGCCGTCTGGGACGCGCTGCTCACCACACCGGTCGGCGCCCTGCCGGTCACCCGGTCGCTGATGCGGGTCCGCACGCTGGGCCGCTCCTCGTTCGGGTCGCGGGACAGACCGGTGGTCGCGGCGCTGCCGCCCGGCGAGATCGCCCGACGCGAGCCGGAGCAGCTGCTGCTCGGCATGGTCGCACCCGTGTCGCTGCGGACCGGGGCCGACGGGCTGGAGGACCTGCGGGCGGCCACCGTGGCGGAGCTCACCCGCCCCCTGCCCGACGGCTGGGTCCGCATCGCCATGGACTTCCGGCTGGTCCCGGACCCTGCCGGTCCCGGGACGACAGCGCTGCACACCGAGACCAGGGTGCTCGCGACCGGGCGACGAGCGCGGCGGGCATTCCGCGCCTACTGGCTGGTGATCCGTGGCGGCAGCGGGCTGATCCGGCACGAGCTGCTGCGGGCCGTGTCCCGGCGGGCGGAGGCGGCCGGTGGCTGAGCCGGTCGTGTGGTCGCTGCCGATGCGCACGCGGTTCCGTGGCATCGACGTGCGGGAGGGCGTGCTGCTGCCCGGTGACGCGGGATGGGGCGAGTGGTCGCCGTTCTGGGACTACGACGTCGACGAGTGCCTGCCGTGGCTGCGGGCCGCGCGGGAGGCCGCCGACACCGGGTGGCCGGAGCCGGTGCGCACGTCGGTGCCGGTGAACGTCACGGTCGCCGCGGTCGGACCCGACCGGGCGGCAGCGGCCGTCCGGGCGTCCGACGGCTGCCGGACCGCGAAGGTGAAGGTCGCCGAGCCCGGTCAGACCGAGGGGGACGACCTCGCGCGGGTCGAGGCGGTGCGGGACGCCCTCGGCCCGGGAGGCCGGATCCGGGTGGACGCCAACGGCGCGTGGGACGTCGACACAGCGGTACGGATGGTGCGGTCGCTCGACCGGGCCGCCGGGGGGCTGGAGTACGTCGAGCAGCCCTGCCGCACGGTCGAGGAGCTGGCCGCGGTGCGACGCCTGGTCGACGTGCCAGTCGCCGCCGACGAGTCGATCCGCCGTGCGGAGGACCCGCTGCACGTCGCTCGGCTCGGCGCTGCCGACATCGCGGTCCTGAAGGTGCAGCCGCTGGGTGGTGTGGCAGCGTGCCTGCGGATCGCCGAGCAGATCGGGCTACCGGTCGTCGTGTCCTCGGCGCTGGAGACGTCGGTCGGGATCGCCGCCGGGCTCGCGCTGGCCGCCGCCCTGCCCGAGCTGCCCTACGCCTGCGGGCTGGCCACGCTGGCGCTGCTGGACGGCGACCTGACGACGTACCCGCTGCGCGTCGTCGACGGTGAGCTGCCGGTCCGTCGCCCGGAGCCGGACGCCGCCGGGACCGTCGCCGCCGACGAGGCCACGACCGCCCGCTGGCTGGACCGGCTGCGCGACGTGGAGGCGCGGCTAGGGTCGCGCGAGTGAACCCGTCGACGGCGCTGGCGACCGTGGTCGTCGACGAGCTGGTCCGCGGCGGCGTGCGCGAGGCGGTGCTGTGCCCCGGCTCGCGCAACGCCCCGCTGTCGTTCGCGCTGCACGACGCCGACAAGGCAGGCCGGCTGCGGCTGCACGTGCGGATCGACGAGCGGACCGCCGGCTTCCTCGCCCTCGGCCTGGCCAAGGCGTCCGGTCTCGCGGTGCCGGTCGTCACGACGTCGGGCACAGCGGCCGTCAACCTGCACCCCGCCGTGGTGGAGGCCGACTACTCGCGCGTCCGGCTCGTCGTGCTCACCGCCGACCGGCCGGAGGAGATGCGCGGCACCGGCGCCAACCAGACCATCGACCAGGTCCGGCTCTACGGCGGGTCCGTGCGCTTCTTCTACGACCTCTCCGCGGACACGGCCGGGACCGAGTCGCGCTGGCGCACGCTGGTGGACCGGGCACTGGGTCACGGCACGGACGGCCCGGTCCACCTCAACATCGCGTTCCGCGAGCCCCTGACTCCCGGTGGCGGGACCGACCCCGGTCCCCCCGTGTCCCCGGAGTCCGAGCCGGAGCTCCCGCGAGTGGTCACCGGCGGTCGCCAGGCGTGGGGCTACCTCCCGCTCGCCGCCGGCGGCCGCACGGTCGTCGTCGCGGGCGACCAGGCCCTGGCCGACGCGCGGGGACTCGCCGAGGCCGGCGGCTGGCCGCTGCTGGCCGAGCCGAGCTCCGGGGCACGCGGCGGGCCGAACGCGGTCGGCACCTACCGGCTGCTGCTCGAGCACCTCGGCGGCGACATCGAGCGGGTGGTGGTGGCCGGCCGGGCCACGTTGTCGCGGCCGGTCACCGAGCTGCTCGCCCGCGACGACATCGAGCTGTTCCCGCTGCGCGACGACGCGCGGACGCCGCAGGTGACCGGCGTCGGCGACGGCGCCTGGCTGGCCGGGTGGTGCGAGGCCGACCGGTCGGCTCGCTCGGCCATCCGGGGCGTGCTCGACGCCGAGCCGCTCACCGGCCTCGCCGTGGCCCGGGAGGTGGCCGGTGCCGTCCCCGCCACCGGGCTGCTGGTCGCCGGGTCGTCCAGTGCGGTCCGCGACCTCGACCTCGCCGACCCGTGGGACGAGCCGCCGCTCGTGCTGGCCAACCGGGGTGCCTCCGGCATCGACGGCACGGTGTCCACCGCGGTGGGAGCCGCGCTCGCCCACGGCGCACCGGCGTACGCACTGGTCGGCGACCTGACGTTCCTGCACGACAGCACCGGCCTGGTCATCGGCCCGGACGAGCCACGGCCGGACCTGACGGTGGTGGTCGTGAACGACGACGGCGGCGGGCTGTTCACGCTCCTCGAGCAGGGTGCGCCCGAGCATGCGGCGGCGTTCGAGCGGGTCTTCGGGACCCCGCACGGCGTCGACCTGGAGCGCTGGTGCACGGCCACGTCCACGGCGTACGTCCGGGCCGACTCGCTCGAGGACCTCCGCGAGCAGCTGCGTCGCGGATCCGGGCTGCGCGTCGTCGAGGCCCGCACCGACCGCAGCCGCACCCGCGACCTGCACGCCCGGCTGCGGGCCGCCGTCGCGCGGGCACTGGTATGACGGACGTCGGGCCATGACGCAGATCCGTCGGCTGGGGCCGGCCGACACCGCGACGGTGATGGCCGCGGCCCACCTGTTCGACGGGCCGCCGCTCGCTGACGCGACCGAGCGGTTCCTGGCCGCTGACGACCACCACATCCTGCTCGCGGTCCACGGCGAGGCCGGTCAGCAGCGGGCGGTCGGGATGGTGACCGGGGTGGAGACCACCCATCCGGACAAGGGCACCGAGATGTTCCTCTACGAGCTCGGCGTCGACGAGGCCGCCCGCGGCCGCGGTGTCGGGCGGGCCCTGGTCGAGGCGCTGGCCGAACTGGCCAGCGCGCGAGGGTGCTACGGCATGTGGGTCGCCGTCGACGCCGACAACGGTCCCGCGCTGGCCACCTACCGGTCGGCCGGCGCGGTGCCCGACGACGGGGCCCAGCACGTGCTGACCTGGGACCTGCGGCCGGCTACGGGAGAGTGACGCGCATCCGCGAGTCGACACCTGTGCCGAGCTCGGGGTCGCGGCCGCGCACCAGGACCGAGTGCTCGGTGACCGTCGCCCGGTAGAGCCGGAAGAGAGCCGAGCCGCGCAGCTCGTCCGGGCCGATGCTCCGGGAGCCGGGCGGGGCGGGGTGCCGGCCGGAGTACAGCCCGGCGCACCGCTCCAGGTCCGGCTCGGCGACCTGCTCCGCGCGAGCAGCCAGGTACACGGCCTCCGCGGTGCCGACCGCGGCCCGCGAGTCGAACACCACGATGCCGACATCGGGCCGTGCCGCGATGTTGCGCGAGTGCCGAGCGTCCGGCGAGGACACCCAGTAGATCTCGGTGTAGCCGACCGCTGTGAAGTACACCGGCGAGGCCCACGGCCGGCCCTCGGCGTCCGCGGTCGCGAGCGTCAGGTAGACGTTCTCGTCGATCACCCTGCGGGCCATCGCCGAGAGCCGGTCGTCGGTCATCGCCGGCCGGCTCCCTCGAGGGCGTCGCGTACCGGGATGAGCTTCGCCTGCGCCTCCAGGACCTCGGAGTCCGGGTCGGAGCCGGACACGATGCCGCCGCCGGCGAACAGCCGTGCCGTGGGTCCGTCGAGCTGGGCGCAGCGCAGCGCGATACCCCACTCGCCGTCGCCCGCGGCGTCGACCCAGCCGACGGGCCCGGTGTAGCGGCCGCGGTCCATCAGCTCGAGCTCGGCGATCAGGTCGAGGGCGGCCGCCGTCGGAGTGCCTCCGACCGCCGCCGTGGGGTGGACCGCGCCGAGCAGGTCGAGCACGTCCGAGCCGTCCCCGAGGGAGGCGGTCACATCGCTGGCCAGATGGGTGACGTTCGAGAACCCGAGCGGGTGCGGGGCCGCTGGCACCTCGAGGTCGCGGACGTGCGGGGCGAGCGCCTGCACCAGCGACTCGACCGCGTAGCGGTGCTCCTCGCGGTCCTTCGCCGAGTGCAGCAGGGCCTCTACCCGCCGGTGGTCGTCGGCCGCGTCACCGCCACGCGACGTCGTGCCTGCCAGCACGCGGGACACCACCCGGTCGCCCGTCAGGCTCACCAGCAGCTCGGGGGTCGCTCCGACCAGGCCGTCCACCGCGAAGGTCCAGCAGCCGGGGTTGCGCGCGGCCAGGCCGGCCAGGACCGCGCGGACGTCGATGTCCTCGTCCGCGACGGCCAACAGATCGTGGGCGAGCACCACCTTGTCCAGCTCGCCGTTCGCGATGCGGGCGACCGCCCGGCGTACCGCGTCGTGGAACTGGGTGACCGGCAGCTGGCCGTGCGCGTAGCGGAGCCCGCGGGTGCCGCGCACCGGCTCGGGCGACGCGAGCCGCGGCGGCTCGCCGACCGTCGTCAGCCAGGTCCGGCCGTCGGCCCGCCCCAGCAGCACCTCCGGCAGCACGAGCACCGACGGCTCGTCGTCCCGGAAGGCGAACGACCCGAACGCGACCGGGCCGGTGCCGCGGGCCATCACCTCGTCCTCGATCTCGGCGTGCGCCACCACCGCGTGCCACCAGTCGCGGGCCCGGGCGAACCGGTCGGGGCCGCTGACCTCCAGGCGAGCGGCCGCGCCCCAGCCGACCAGTCCGCTGCCGTCGCGGACCCAGGCCAGCGCGTCGCCGGCGTGCGGGAGCCGTTGCAGCAGGGTTCCGACCAGGTCGACTGGCTGTGAGCGCACGGTGCGCGGGACGGCGGCAGTCGCCGGCACGGACTCACCCGGCACGGTGCTCATGACGTGCGAGCGTACGTCCCCGCTTCCGGCCGGCTCAGATGCGGGCTCAGATGCGGGCAACGATCTCGTCGCGGTACTCCGGTATGGCCCGGCCGACCTCGTCGAGGGCGAACCGGTCCGGCAGCGCTGCCGGGGAGTGCTCGATCAGGTAGGCCAGCGAGGCGCGCACCAGCAGCGGCTCCTGGGCGGCGGACAGGCCGAGCTCGGCCATCAGCGGCTCGGGCACCGTCACCCGGTGCCTCGTCTCGGCCCGGGACGGGTGGACGATCCGCACGTCGTAGGCGTGCGAGCCGGCGGCGGTGATGTCCAGGGACCAGCTCTCCGGTGTGTCGGGCATGGTGCCCCCCTACCCGGGTAGGGCCACGGTCATGAGCAGTGAGGACCGCTGGACCTACCCGAGCACGGCCGACGACTCCCGCGACATCGACCGCGAGACGAGCGACCCGGAGGCGGTCGCCGCCAAGCAGGCGGAGCGGGCGGTGAGCCATCCGCAGGAACGGGTGCGCGCGCAGGGCACCAGTGCCGATGCCCCCGGCGTGGACCCCTCCGACCGGGAGGCCGAGGGCGGCGGGACGCCCACCGGCGAGCGCTGACGCCCAGCACGCCTGGGAGACTGGCCCGGTGACCGCACACGCGTCCCGGGCCCACCTCGACAAGGCACCGCACGAGGTCGCCGCGATGTTCGACGG
>DASVED010000193.1:0-3897 GCA_036380775.1 Actinomycetes bacterium | reverse complement strand
GACCTCGCGGATCTGCTCCTGCACCCGGCTGGCCAGCTCCCGCAGCACCGTGTCCCCGCGCGCGTGCCCGTGCGCGTCGTTCACCTGCTTGAAGTGGTCGAGGTCGAGCATCAGCACGGCGAGAGGGCGGTCGAACCGGGTGGAGCGCTCGATCTCGCGGGCCAGGCTCATCGAGAGGTAGCGGAAGTTCCAGAGGCCGGTCAACGGATCAGTGGTCGAGAGCCGCTGTGCTTCCTGGTGCAGCTGCACGTTGTCGATCGCGATGCTGGCCTGGCGGGCGAGGGTGGTCAGCGCGTCCTCGTCGGACGCTTCGAACGCTCGTCGGTCGATGCGGTCGTAGAGCGCGACCACCCCGACCACCGACCCCATGCTGACGAGGGGCACGGCCAGGACGTCACCGAATGCCGGTTCCACCTCCGATGGCGCCAGCCCGACCGGGCCTGAGCCGATCCGCCCGCGCACCGGGTCACCGGTCGCGACGACTCGGCCGAGGATGCCGTTACCCGCGACCACGACGGCCGGCGCCGGGAGGCCGGCCTCGTGCAGGCCCTGCTCGGCCATCAGCTGGAGCTGGTCACCCGAGCGGTAGACCACCACGCCGGCCTTCGCGGCCAGGGTCGCCGTCGCGGTCTCGAGCACGACGTGCAACAGGCCGTCGAGGTCGTGCGTGCTGCGCAGGGCGTCCCCGATCCGCTCGAGGCTGTCCCGCAGATCGCCCCGGCTGCGCTCGAGCTCGCTCAGGCTGCGCCGCAGCTCGTCGGTCATCTGGTTGAACGCGCTGCCGAGCCGCCCCGCCTCACCCTCGTCGCTGGCGGCGATCGAGGTGTCGAGGTCGCCCTTGGCGACCCGCTCGGCGGCCTCGGTCAGGTCGGTGAACGGCTGGCTGAGCCCGCGGGCCACCACCCTGACCAGCAGCCCGGCCGCAGCGGCGCCCGCGAGCAGGATCCCGGCCACCAGCCATCGCGTCGCCCCGCTGCCGCTGTCGGGGACGGCCACGACCACGTCGTACGGGACGCCGCTGCGCGGCGGCTCGACCCGCAGGGTCCAGCCGTCCTCGTCGAGAGTCCCCCGGCGGCCGTCGATCTCGCCAGCCACGGCCCTCGACTCGGCCGGCCCGAGCGTGGAGGCGACCACGTCACCCCCGGAGAGCAGCAGGACCTCGCCGTCCGTGCCGCCGCGGAGCCGGAGGGCCTGCATCGCGCGTGAGTCCAGGACGCGGGCGACCACGGTGGCGCTGGCACCCGGCACACCCTCGACCGGGACGCGGTCGGCAATCAGAGCCATGCCCTCGTCGGCGAGTGAGCAGCCGGGCAGGGTGGCCGGGTCGACGCCGGACGGCAGGTCCCCCTGCTCGGCGACGACGGCCCCGCCAGGGCCGAGGACGGCCGCGTAGTCGGCGTACCCCCCGCTCGTGACCGACGCCACCGCCTCGCCGGGCGACGAGGTGGCGGACTCCAGCGCCGCTGTCCGGGCCGCAAGGCCGACCAGGGAGCAGTCGTCGGCGAGCTCGGCGGCCACGGCGGAGGCGGCGAGGTCGATCGACTCGGACTGCCGGTCGGACTGGGCGCCCATCACGACGACGATCACGACGAGCACGCCGACGACGATCGGCACCAGGAACAGGGCGCCGAGGACGAGCCACAGCCGGGTGCGCAGGCTCATGGCAACGCCCCGCCGCTCCGGACTGGGATGATCGCTCCCGTGGGTGACGCGGAGGGGGCAGCGGCGGAGAAGGCGCGGCTGCGGGCGCGCGTGACCGCCGCTCGCCGCGCGACCGATCCCGCGGTGCGAGCGCACGCTGCGGCGCGCATCACGCGTTCCGTGCTGGACCTCCCGGTCATCCTGGCCGCCCGCTGCGTGGCCGCCTACTTCTCCTTCGGCACGGAACCGTCGACTGCTGAGCTGCTGGCCGAGCTCGGATCGAGAGCCGAACGACCGCGGCTGCTGCTCCCGGTGCTGCGGGACGACCTCGACCTGGACTGGGCAATCTACGACGAACCGGGCCGGATCACACAAGGCGCGCGGGGTCTGTGGGTGCCTGACAGCCCGAATCTGGGTGTGGACGCGGTGCGCGAGGCAGACGTCGTGGTCGTGCCGGCGCTGGCCGTGGGCCCGGGCGGGGCCCGCCTCGGCCGCGGGGGCGGCTCGTACGACCGGGCGCTGTCCCGGGTCGGACCCGGGACGGTGGTGGCCCTGCTGTACGACGGGGAGCTCCTGCCCGACGTACCCGCGCAGGCGCACGACCGCCCGGTGGACGTCGCCGTGCTGCCGTCCGGCGTGCACCGCCTGCGCCCGGCGCCGGCCGGAGGGCGACCGTGACCGCCGACCGGCTCGACCTGCTGCTGCTCCTCGGCGCGGTCGTGCTCCTGGTGGCGATCGCCGCGGTGCGCCTCGCCGTCGGGAGCGGGCTGCCGACGCTGCTGATCTACCTGGGGCTGGGCATCGTCCTCGGCGAGGACGTCCTGGGGCTGGACTTCGACGACGACGAGCTGGCCAGGGCCCTCGGCTACGCAGCTCTCGTCGTGATCCTGGCTGAAGGTGGCCTGACCACGAAGTGGCGAAGCATCCGGCCGGTGGTCCCGGCGGCCGCCTCGCTCGCCGTGGTCGGCACGGCCGTGTCGGTCGTCGTCGTCGCGGTGGCCGCGCACTCCTTCGTGTCGATCGGCTGGCGCGACGCGATCCTGATCGGGGCGATCCTGTCGCCGACCGACTCGGCGGCGGTGTTCTCCGTCCTGCGCCGGGTGCCTCTACCACCACGCCTGGCCGGGCTGCTCGAGGCCGAGTCCGGGTTCAACGACGCTCCGGCGGTCATCCTCGTGGTCACCCTGGCCGGAGCGAGCGCCCCCTCGTGGTGGGAGCTCGTGGGCCTGCTCGTCTACGAGCTGTCGGTCGGTGCGGTGGTCGGGCTTGCCGTCGGCTTCGCCGGCGCGTGGGGGGTCCGCCGGATCGCCCTGCCGTCGTCGGGCCTCTACCCGCTCGCCGTGCTGGCTCTGTGCGTGGCGGCCTACGGGTCCGCGGCGGTGATCCACGCGAGCGGCTTCCTCGCCGTCTACCTGGCGGCCCTGGTGCTCGGGAACGCCCGGCTGCCCCACCGGCCGGCGACCCGTGGCTTCGTGGAGGGCGTGGCCTGGCTGGCCCAGATCGGGCTGTTCGTGATGCTGGGGCTGCTCGCGACGCCGAGCGACCTCGGTCCGTGGATCCCGCCGGCGCTCGGCGTCGGGCTGGTGCTGCTCGTGCTGGCCCGCCCGCTGTCGGTGTGGGTCGCGCTGCTGCCGTTCGGGTCGCAGTCCGAGTCCGATCCCCCGCCGGACGATGACGACGACGACCACGCGTCGGGGTGGCGGCTGCCGACGACCTGGCGGGAGCGCGCACTGCTGTCCTGGGCAGGCCTGCGCGGCGCGGTCCCGATCGTGCTGGCCACCGTGCCGGCGGACGACGACGTGTTCAACCTGGTGTTCGTGCTCGTGGTCGTGTTCACGCTCGTGCAGGCGCCGACGCTCCCGGCGGTGGCCAAGCGGCTCAAGGTGACAGCCGACATGGAGGCTCATGCGCTGGACGTCGAGTCGTCACCGCTGACCCGGCTCGACGCCGACCTCTTGCAGGTCCAGGTGCAGCAGGGGTCCCGGCTGATCGGCGTCGAGGTCTTCGAGCTGAGCCTCCCGGAGGGCGCGGCAGTCACGCTGATCGTGCGGGAGGGGCGGGCGTTCGTCCCCAGGCCGAGCACTCCCCTGCGGGCCGGGGACGACCTGATCCTGATCGCCACCGAAGCCGTCCGCGTCACCGTCGAGCAACGGCTGCGTGCCGTGTCGCGAGGCGGCCGCCTGGCCGGCTGGCACCATCCCCGCCGGCGCCCCCGCCGCCCCTGACCCGTCAGACGACGGCGCCGCTGCTGTCGCG
>DASVED010000192.1:0-2243 GCA_036380775.1 Actinomycetes bacterium | reverse complement strand
TCTCGCGCTTCTTGTCCGACTCCTCGATGCGGACCCGGCCGGCCGACTCGGAGATCGGCGCGACGCCCTTGGGCTGACGGGCCTCGAACAGCTCGACAACGCGCGGCAGACCGTGCGTGATGTCGTCACCCGCCACACCACCGGTGTGGAAGGTACGCATGGTGAGCTGCGTCCCGGGCTCGCCGATCGACTGGGCGGCGATGATGCCGACCGCCTCGCCGACGTCGACGACCTTGCCGGTCGCGAGCGACCGGCCGTAGCAGGCCGCGCAGGTGCCGACCTTGCTCTCGCAGGTCAGGACGCTGCGGACCCGGACCTCGCCGACGCCGTTCTCGATCAGCGTGTGGATCAGCACGTCGCCGATGTCGCTCCCGGCCGTGCCGACGGTGTCCTTGCCGACGAGGACGTCCTCAGCGAGGTTGCGGGAGTAGACACTGGTGTCGATGTTGTCCAGCCGGACCAGCTTGCCGTCCGCGGTCTTCTTCGCGATCGGCATCATCAGGCCACGGTCGGTGCCGCAGTCCTCCTCACGGATGATGACGTCCTGCGAGACGTCGACCAGGCGGCGGGTGAGGTATCCGGAGTCGGCCGTCCGCAGCGCGGTGTCGGCCAGTCCCTTGCGGGCGCCGTGGGTCGAGATGAAGTACTCGAGCACCGTCAGGCCCTCGCGGAAGTTGGCCTTGATCGGCCGCGGGATGATCTCGCCCTTGGGGTTGGCCACCAGACCGCGCATTCCGGCGATCTGACGGACCTGCATCCAGTTACCGCGCGCGCCGGAGTTGACCATCATGAAGACCGGGTTGGTCTTCGGGAAGGCCTCCTGCATCGCGTCGGCGACCTCGTTGGTCGCCTCGGTCCAGATGTTGATGAGCTCCTGGCGACGCTCGTCGTCGGTGATCAGGCCACGCTCGTACTGGCTCTGCACCTTCTCCGCCCGCCCCTCGTGACGCTCCAGCAGGCCCTGCTTGGCCTTCGGCGTGACGACGTCCTCGATGGAGATCGTGACGCCCGAGCGGGTGGCCCAGTGGAACCCGGCCGACTTCAGCGCGTCCAGGGTCGCGGCGACCGCGACCTTGGGGTAGCGCTCGGCCAGGTCGTTGACTATCGAGGACAGCTCCTTCTTGTCGACCGGCTTGTCGAAGTAGGGGTAGTCCACGGGCAGCGCCTCGTTGAGCAGCGCGCGACCCAGGGTCGTCTGCAGCGTGATCGGCTGCCCCTCCTCCCAGCCCTCGGGAGCCGTCCAGCCGCGCGGCGGGACGACACCGTCCAGGCGCAGGGTGATGGGCGCCTGCAGGTCCAGCTGGTGCTGGTCGTGAGCCATGATCGCCTCGGCCACCGACCCGAAGGCGCGGCCCTCCCCCACCATGCCGTCGCGCGACGCGGTGAGGAAGTAGATGCCGAGGACCATGTCCTGGGTCGGCGACGTGATCGGACGGCCGTGGGCCGGCGACAGGATGTTGTTCGAGGACAGCATCAGGATGCGGGCCTCGGCCTGTGCCTCGGCGGACAGCGGCAGGTGGACCGCCATCTGGTCGCCGTCGAAGTCCGCGTTGAACGCGGTGCAGACGAGCGGGTGGATCTGGATGGCCTTGCCCTCGACCAGCTGCGGCTCGAAGGCCTGGATGCCGAGACGGTGCAGCGTCGGCGCCCGGTTGAGCAGCACCGGGTGCTCCGCGATGACCTCCTCCAGCACGTCCCAGACATGGCCGTACCGGGCGTTGTTGCCACCCGCCCGCTCCACCATGCGCTTGGCGCTCTTGATGTTCTGGGCGTGGTTGAGGTCCACCAGCCGCTTCATGACGAAGGGCTTGAACAGCTCGAGCGCCATCTGCTTGGGCAGACCGCACTGGTGCAGCTTGAGCTGCGGGCCGACCACGATGACCGACCGGCCGGAGTAGTCGACGCGCTTGCCGAGCAGGTTCTGGCGGAACCGTCCCTGCTTGCCCTTGAGCATGTCCGAGAGCGACTTCAGCGGGCGGTTGCCCGGGCCGGTGACCGGCCGGCCGCGGCGGCCGTTGTCGAACAGCGCGTCGACGGCCTCCTGCAGCATCCGCTTCTCGTTGTTGACGATGATCTCGGGAGCGCCGAGGTCGAGCAGCCGCTTGAGGCGGTTGTTCCGGTTGATGACCCGGCGGTAGAGGTCGTTCAGGTCGGAGGTGGCGAAGCGGCCGCCGTCGAGCTGGACCATCGGGCGCAGCTCCGGCGGGATCACCGGGACGACGTCGAGGATCATGGCGCCGGGG
>DASVED010000191.1:0-4850 GCA_036380775.1 Actinomycetes bacterium | reverse complement strand
CGTGGGTCGGCGTCTGCCCCGGCGACGGCGACGACCCAGGCTGCCCGGCCCATGGCGTGGACCCGGTGTGATCCATGCCGACGGGGACCGGCCGGACGGCGTCGAAGACCAGGGCGGCGAGCTCGGAAGCGGCCGGACGGTCCGCCGGGTCCGGCGACAGCGCCCGCTCCAGCACGTCGAGCAGCGGGCCTGCGCCGGCGGCCGCGGGGAGGCGCCGACCGTCGTCGTCGTAGGGAGGGTGACCGGCCAGGGCGGCGAAGCAGGTCGCCGCCAGGCCGTGCACGTCAGACGCCGGGCCGCGACCGGTCGGACCGGCGGCGGCCGGGTCGGCGTAACCGGCGGTGCCGGCGCGCACCGGGTCCGCGGCGCCGAGCAGCCGGGCGACTCCCAGGTCACTGAGCACGGGGCGCCCGTCGCCGGTGAAGAGCACGTTGGCAGGGGTCACGTCACCGTGCACGACCCCCTGCGCGTGGACCGCCGCGAGCGCCTCGGCCAGAGGGACCGCCACGGTCACGACCTCCCCCGGCGAGAGCCGGCCCCGGGTGGCCAGCAGCCGGGCCAGGCTGCCGCCGGTCGCCAGGTCGAGCACCAGCACGAGGTCCGGCCCGGCGCCGACGACCGAGCGCAGCCGCAGGACGTGGGGGTGATCGACCCCGGCCAGCACTGCGGCCTCCCGGCGCAACCGGTCCCGCGCCGCCAGGTCGGCACCGGCCAGCAGCCGCTTGAGTGCCACCGGCTCGCCGGTGGCGTGCTCGCGCGCCAGCCACACCTCGCCCTGCGAGCCGTAGCCCAGCAGCTCGACGGCGTCGAAGCCCGGCACCCGGATCTCGGTCACCCCACGAGCCTGCCGCAGCCGGCGGCACCGGCCGCCTGAGTTGTCCACAGGTGCCCCGGCAGGAGAGGCTCGGGCCGTGAAGATCTTCGCGACCTCCGGCGGCTTCCTCCCGAGTGACCGCGGTCCCTACCAGTGGCGCCGCGGACCGATCATCGAGCACGCGATCGCCCTGGCGGGGAGCCCCGACCGGCCCCGGTTCTGCTACATCGGGACGGCGGGTGGCGACAACGTCAACGGCATCGCCGCGATCTACCAGGCGTTCGCCGGTTCCGACGTACGCACATCCCACCTGGAGCTGTTCTCGATGCCCAACGTCGACGACGTCCGGGCGCACCTGCTGGCGCAGGACGTCGTCTGGGTCGGTGGCGGCTCGGTCGCGAACCTGCTCGCGGTGTGGCGGGTGCACGGTCTCGACGAGGTCCTGAGCGAGTGCTGGGAGGCCGGCGTGGTCCTCGGCGGAGTGTCCGCCGGGTCGATCTGCTGGCACGTGGGCGGCCCGACAGACAGCTACGGGCCGGAGCTCCGGCCTGCCCTCGGCGGCCTGGGCCTGCTCCCCTACGGCAACGGGGTGCACTACGACAGCGAGGCGCAGCGGCGACCGCTGCTGCACCGGCTGGTGGCCGAGCAGGTCCTCCCCACGTCCTACGCGACCGACGACGGCGTCGGTCTGGTGTACGAGGGCACCGAGCTCGTGGAGGCTGTCGCCGACCGGCCGGGCGTCGCGGCCTACCGGGTCGAGCGCACCGCCGACGGCACGGCGAACGAGTCCCGCATCGAGCCGCGGCTACTCCCGGTCTGAGAGGTCGACGACGACGCCCTCGCGAGCCGACCGGCGAGCAGCGTCGAGGACCTCGAGCACGGCGACGGCCTCGTCGGGGTCCACGGGCGGCGGCGCACCGTCGCGCAGCATCGCCTCGACCCCCCGGTAGAAGTCCGACCAGCGGCCCGGTGCCCGGAGCACCGGGTCGGCCTCCTCGCCGCGGACCAGCCAGCCCCGGTGGTCCTCGTCCGGGTCGGCCCACCGCTCGTACGGCGTGAACTCGCTGTCCACCGACGCCACCAGGTACGCGGCGTCCCGGCCCAGCAGCCGCGTCCGCGGCCCCGGCACCGCCGCCAGCGACGTCGCACTCAGGTGGCTGCGCAGACCCGACTCGTGATGGAGCACCACGAACGACACGTCGTCGCCCACGGTCGTCACCGCTTCCAGCTCGGCGTAGACGGACCGCACGGGCCCGAAGAGGTCGATGGCACCGTCGACGAGGTGCGGCTGCAGGTCCATGAGCAGTCCGCCCCCTTCCTCGGTCGGCAGGTCCTCCCGCCACCGTGCCTTCGGGACGGGCCGCCATCGCTCGTAGCGCGCCTCGTAGCGGATGAGCTGGCCGAGCACACCCGACCCCAGCACCGCGCGGGCGGTCAGATGCTCCGGCGCCCACCGCCGGTTCTGGAACACGGTGATCGGCACGCCGCGCTCGCGTGCCGACGCGACGACTGCGCGCCCGGAGTCCGCGTCGATCGCCAGCGGCTTGTCGACGACCACGGCGACGCCCCGGTCGATCGCGGCCTGCGCGTTCTCGACGTGCGCGTTGCCGGGCGAGGCGATCACGACCAGGTCGAGCGAGGTGGAGTGCGCCATCAGCTCGGCCATGGTGGGGACGACGCGGACGCGCGGCTCGTCCTCGACGGCCTGCGCCGCGCGGTCGTCGTTCGCGGTCACCACGTGGGTGAGGCGCAGTCCCGGGACCTCACGCATCAACGGGGCATGGAAGTCCCGCCCGGCCATCCCGTAGCCGACGAGTCCGACGCGCAGCTGCTGCACCCGCCCGAGCGTACGGCGCGGCGTACATTGACCGGGTGAGCGACCTCCGCCTGGTCCACGCCGGACTCGTCGACTACCAGCGGGCCTGGGACGAGCAGCGGCGCGTCCACATGCAGCGGGTGGCGGCCGAGGTGCCCGACACGGTGCTGCTGCTGGAGCACCCGCCGGTCTACACCGCCGGCAAGCGCACCTCGCCGTCCGAGCGGCCGCAGGACGGCACACCCGTCATCGACGTCGACCGTGGCGGGAAGATCACCTGGCACGGCCCGGGCCAGCTCGTCGGCTACCCCATCGTGGCGCTGCCCGAGCCGATCGACGTCGTCGGTCACGTGCGCCGGGTCGAGGAGGCCCTGATCCAGGTCTGCGCCGACCTCGGTGTGGATGCCGGACGGGTCGAGGGCCGCTCGGGAGTCTGGGTGAGCGACGACCGCGGCGAGCGCAAGGTGGCGGCGATCGGCATCCGGGTCTCGCAGGGCGTCACGATGCACGGGTTCGCTCTCAACTGCGACTGCGACCTCTCGTGGTTCGACCGCATCGTGCCGTGCGGCATCAGCGACGCGACCGTCACGTCGCTGTCCGCCGAGACCGGCCGTCCGGTGACGGTCAGCGACGCCATGCCGTACGTCGAGAAGCGGCTGACCGACGTGCTTCGGGCCGTCTGAGCCCCTGACGTAGGCTGACAGCGTGACCATCGCACCGGAGGGCCGCAAGCTGCTGCGGCTCGAGGTCCGCAACGCCGAGACCCCCATCGAGAAGAAGCCGCCGTGGATCAAGACCCGGGCGACGATGGGCCCGGGGTACACCGAGCTGAAGTCGTTGGTGAAGCGCGAAGGCCTGCACACGGTCTGCGAGGAAGCCGGCTGCCCCAACATCTTCGAGTGCTGGGAGGACCGCGAGGCCACGTTCCTCATCGGCGGTGACCAGTGCACCCGCCGCTGCGACTTCTGCCAGATCGATACCGGCAAACCGCAGCCGCTGGACCGCGACGAGCCACGACGGGTCGCCGAGTCGGTCCAGGCGATGGGGCTGCGCTACGCGACCATCACCGGTGTCGCCCGCGACGACCTGCCCGACGGCGGCGCCTGGCTCTACGCCGAGACGGTCCGGGCGATCCACCGGCTCAACCCGGGCACCGGCGTCGAGAACCTGATCCCGGACTTCAACGGCAAGCCCGACCTGCTGGCCGAGGTCTTCGACTCGCGGCCGGAGGTGCTGGCGCACAACGTCGAGACCGTCCCGCGCATCTTCAAGCGGATCCGGCCGGCCTTCACCTACGAGCGGTCGCTCGGCGTCATCACGGCGGCCCGCGAGTTCGGGCTGGTGACCAAGTCCAACCTGATCCTCGGCATGGGCGAGGAGCGCTCCGAGGTGAGCCAGGCACTGCGCGACCTGCACGCCGCCGGGTGCGAGCTGGTCACCATCACCCAGTACCTCCGGCCCTCGGCGCGGCACCACCCGGTGACCCGGTGGGTGCGGCCGGAGGAGTTCGTCGATCTCCAGGCCGAGGCCGAGCAGGTCGGCTTCGCAGGGGTCCTGTCCGGCCCGCTGGTCCGCTCCTCCTACCGTGCCGGGCGCCTGTACCGGAAGGCGATCGAGGCCCGTGGTGGGGTCGGGGCGGCCGACGTCGAGGGCGCCGCCACCGCACCGGCCTGAGACCTGTTCCCAGGTTTTGCGTCCTGGACATCGCGTCGTAACGTCCGTCGGCCAGCCTGGCAGTCATGACACCAGACCTTCCGGCGATGGCGACGCTCTCCGAGATCGTCGGCACCGCTGTCCGAGCAGCCACCCATCGCGTCAGCGAAGGGTCGCGGCGCAACGCGCGCGCGGCCCTGGAGGCGCGCTACCAGATCGTCCGTGACAGCCGCGAGGTGCTCGCCGCGTTCCCGGCACAGGGCCCCTCGCGTACGTCGCTGGAGGGACCCGCCTCGCACCGCCGCAGCGCCTGACCCTGCGCGGCGCGGGTCGCCCGGCGGCCACGTATCCTCTCTGCCCATGGCACTGAGGCGGAAGCGCACGGACGACAGCACGGCGACACCGCCCAAGCAGGGCCGGATCGCGCAGATCAGGTCCGCCTACACGATGACCCGCAAGGTCGACCGGATGGTCGGCTGGGTCACCCTGGCCGCCGGCTTCCTGCCCTTCGCGATCGCCCTGGCGATCGGCCTGCTGATCGACCACCCGATCTACCTCGGCCTGATG
>DASVED010000190.1:0-4122 GCA_036380775.1 Actinomycetes bacterium | reverse complement strand
CTGCTCGATCAGCACGCGCCCGAGGGCCCGGCCCACTCGCTGCTGCTCCTCGTAGGCGGCCTCGAGCTGGGTCGGGCTGACGAGCCCGCCTTCCAGCAGGATGTCGCCCAGCTGCTTCACGCGCCCTCCCTTCCCGTGTACGAGATGTCTTCCTGACCATCGGGTCAGGCAGGTGGTTCCTGAAGCGGTCGGACGCTCACCAGTGGGCGAGCAGTGCGGCGATCTGGCCCATCGAGCGGGCCAGCGCCGAGTCCGGCACGGCGACGTGCTCGCCGGAGGCCAGCACCAGGGTCACGACGACCGGCGGGTCGGGCTTGCGCCGCTTCCCGACAGGACCGCCGAGCGCGTACAGGCCTCGGGTCGGTGCGGCCATCTCAGGCCCGGACGGCCTCGGTCTCGACCTCGTCGAGGACCGCGTAGAGCAGCGCCAGCAGGACGTTCTTGACCGATTCCTTGTCCGTGGCGTCGCACGGCAGGATGGCGACGTCCGAGGGGATGTCCAGCCGGGAGCGGACGCTCTCGACCAGCAGGTTGTCGTCGGCCGCGGCCCGGTTGAGGCCCACGACGAAGGGGACCCGCGCCATTCGCCGGAACGCCTCGAGGATGCTCGCCGCCTCCTGCACGGACTCCTCGCGCGACACGTCGACGAGCAGCAGGTAGCCGATCATCCCCTCGCCGAGGATCTCCCACATGAAGTCGAAGCGGTCCTGCCCCGGGGTGCCGAACAGGTAGAGCACCAGGTCGCGGTCGATGGTGATGCGACCGAAGTCCATCGCCACCGTGGTCTCGGCCTTGCGCTTGCGCGTCGAGTCGGTGATCCCGCGCTCGGTGGAGAGCACGGTGATCTCGCTGATGGTCCGGATGAGCGTCGTCTTCCCGGCGGAGAACGGCCCGGTCACGACGACCTTGACCGCCTGACCTCCTCGGCGGCGCGTGCGCGGCGTGGCCATCTAGAGTCCTCTCACACCGGCGATGAGCCGCAGCATCAGGCTGCGGTTGACGTTCGGGTCCCGCTCGATCACCGAGGCGGCATCCGGGTCGGGCGCCGTGGCGGTCGCACCGACGACGTCGCCGAGACCACCACCCCCGCCTCCGCTGTGGCCGCCGACGCTGACCGGTCGCATCGCCGGTGAGCTCACCACGGGCGACCCCACGACAGTGGAGGTCTCGTCGAAGTCGGCCTGCCGCTTGGGCAGGAACGGCTCCGGCCGGGGAGGAACGACGTCCTGCGGCACGTGGGCGCCACCCAGCATGGACGGCTGGTCGGGCTGGGCCGAGGCGGTGACCAGCTCGGGGTCCGCGTCGGCACTGTCGCCGCCGTCATCGCCTGTCTGCGCGACGTCGGATGCGGGTTCGGGCGCCTGGTCACCGTTCTCGGATCCGTTGTCCGCCGGGGGCGAGACGGGGGCGGCCGCGGGCGACGGAGCGGCGGGTACGTCGGGCACCGACTGCGCCGGGACGACCACCGGGGTGAACTGCTCGAGCGGCGCCAGCAGCGCCTGGCGACGGACGACCACGGCGACGTGGTCGAGCTCCTCACCGTCGCCGCCCTCGCCGCGCACCTCGAGGAGGCCGCGCTGCACCAGGGCCGCCAGCGTCGACACCACGGCGTACTGACCGCTACCGGTCAGGTCGACGAGCTCGGAGACACTGCGCCGGCCGTCGACCAGCGCCAGCAGCGACCACTCCTCACGGCTGACCGACGGCTCGCCGGCCAGGACGACCGGCATGGCGAGCACCGACGTGGAGGAAGGCACCACCTGCGACACGGTCTCCCAGGTCGTCCGGCGTGCCTCGGCGTCGGCGAGCACCTCCTCGATGGCGACGGACACTCCGACGTCGTCGGGGTTGGCCTCGTCCATCACGAAGGCGAAGTCGCCGACCCGCCAGCGCAGCAGGTCGAAGATCGCGTCGGTGGCCTGGTCGTGGGCTGCCTGCCGCAGCAGGTCGGCGTCCACCGCGTCGGAGTCCAGCAGGGACTTGACGACCCCGACGCCCTCGCCGCGGGCTACCGCGTCCACGGCAGCGACCAGGGCATCGTCCGTCACGGCGCCGCTGCCGACGATGCGGCGGGCCAGCGGCTGCCGGGAGCTGTCGGCGGACGCGCCGGTGACCTGGCCCGCGGCGAAGAACACGACGCCGTCGGCACCGTCGCTGGCCAGGTGCAGGCCGCCGGTCTTCTTGGTGAAGCTCAGCAGCTGGAAGATGTCCGGCAGGCTGAACGCGTCGAGCGAGCCTTCGAGCTTCATCGGTTCAGCTCCAGGACGGGGAGTCGGCCGGGGCGGCGTGCGCCCCGGACGCGGAGTGCGACGACTCGAACGGCGGGTCGTAGGACGACCGGTCCGACGATGCGGCCGGAGCCGGGCTCACGACCTGCAGCGGTGCGGGAGCGGGCAGCTCGTCAGCCGGCTGACCGTAGTCGAGCTCGACCCGGAGGGCCTCGGCGACGGCGGCAGCTGCCCGACGTACCTCGAAGAGCATCAGGCCCACCTTGGCGCCCTTGGCCGCGACCGCGACCAGGACGGCCTCGTCGTCGGCCGAGATGAGGAAGACGGTGCCGTTCTCACCCTCGACGTAGACCTGGGACAGCATGCCGCGACCGAGCCCTTCGGCGGCCCGCTCGCCGAGCGAGAGCAGGGCGGCGCTCATCGCGGCCACCCGGTCCTCGTCCATGGCGGCCGGCAGCGCGGACGCCATCGCGAGCCCGTCGAAGGACACCACTGATGCGGCCTCGATCTCGGGCACCTGCCCGACCAGCTCGGTCAGGATGCGGTCCAGCCGGGCGGACCGGCTGGTGCTGGTGTCTCCGTACGCTTCGCTCATCGCCCCACCTCAGGTGTCGCCTTCGACGGGACCGAGGGCCCGCCGTCTCTAGGAGGCCATCGGCGCGACGGGGTGAGCCCTTGAGCCGGGGGCTACCGCGACCGCAGCGCCCGCTCCCCCGCCGCCCGCAGCAGATCGACGAGTCCCGGGACGTCCACCTCGGCGCCGGTCATCAGGCCCACCTGCAGCACCGCCTGGTGCACCAGCAGGTCCAGCCCGTCGACGACCAGCCCGCCGCGCGCCCCCCACGCAGCGGCGAGCGGTGTCGGCCACGGGTCGTAGAGCACCTCGAGCAGGGTGCCCACCGGCCGGGGGACGTGCGCGACCAGCGGGTCGGCGGCGCCGGCCGTCGTGGTGTTGACCACGAGGGGGGCGCCCAGTGCCTCCGCCGCGGCGGACCACGGCCGCACCTGCAGGCTCAGCCCGACCGCCTCGGCCGTCGCGGTGAGCCCGGGCCTCCGGCTGCTCGACCGGACGTACGCCGTCGCCGACCCGGTGACTCCGGCCAGCGCGGCCAGCGCGGAGCGGGCGGTCGCCCCGCCGCCCAGCACGGTCGCGTGCGGCACCACCCGCACGTCGTGGGCGGCGAGCGAGGCCACCATCCCGGGTACGTCGGTGTTCTCGCCCAGCCGGCGACCGTCGGTGAGCAACACCGTGTTGGCCGCGGCGACCGCCTCCACCACCGGCGACGAGCCGTCCAGCAGGGGAAGCACCGCCGCCTTCAGCGGCATCGTGAGCGACAGTCCGGCCCAGGACCCGTCCACACCGGCCAGGAAGTCGGCCAGGTCGGGCTCCGTGACCTCGTACGCCTGATAGGTCCACCCGGTCAGCCCGAGCGCCTCGTACGCGGCGGTGTGCAGGGTCGGCGACAGCGAGTGCCCGATCGGCGAGCCGAGCACACCGGCCCGCCGGGTGGCAGCCTGGATCACTGTCGCGGGCTCACTGGTTGGACTTGAGCTCGTCCTTGAACCGGAGGAACTCCTGGTAGTCACCGGTGAACTTGGTGGTCCCGGCCTCGGGGTCGGTGGTCACGAAGTACAGCCAGTCGCCGTCCGGGGGGTTGACGGCCGCGGTCATCGCCTTCAGCCCCGGCGAGTTGATCGGGGCCGGCGGCAGGCCGGTGTTCTGGTAGGTGTTGTACGGCGAGTCCTCGCCGAGGTCCTCGTAGGTGACGATCTCCTTGTCGGCCTTGAGCGCATAGTTGACCGTCGAGTCGAACTGCAGAGGCATCCCGGCTTCCAGCCGGTTGTAGACCACCCGGGCCACCTTGCCGAAGTCCTCGTCGTGCCGGGCCTCGGC
>DASVED010000189.1:0-6700 GCA_036380775.1 Actinomycetes bacterium | reverse complement strand
CGTCCCGGGCGAGCAGCGTTGAGGGCGCGATCGCGACGTTCGACGATCCGGACCAGGGCCACGTTGTGACCTGTGACCGATCGGTGACCAGAACGGCCTCTGACCCCGGAATCACAACAGCCGTAGGCGCTGTGACCTGCGAGTATTCGGACCGGCTGTAGTGCGCGAGGGGGGAGTTGAACCCCCACACCCTTTCGGGCACACGGACCTGAACCGTGCGCGTCTGCCTATTCCGCCACTCGCGCGAGCGCCAGCAAGGTTAACACGCAGCGCGCGAGCCCTGGCGCGCGTAACGGACCGCCCACGGGGGAACGAGGGCGGTGCAACGGGCCCGGCTACGATCGCGTGGCCGGGCCGTCCGGTTGCCCCCAACCCGCACTGCCCGACCGTGTCCCGACCCGAGGAGGTGGCTTGCCACCGATGGGCGTCCTGCAGCGCTTCGAGCGACGCATCGAAGAGATGGTGAACCGCCCCTTCGCCCGCGCCTTCAAGGCGGAGGTCCAGCCGGTCGAGATCGCCAGCGCCCTCCAGCGGGAGCTCGACGATCGCGCCGCGATCGTGGCCCGCGGCCGGACGATGGTCCCCAACTCCTTCACCGTCGCGCTCGGGGAGCACGACCATGCCCGGCTGGAGGTCTACCGGGACGCGCTGGGTGGCGAGCTGGCCGACATGGTCCGCGAGCACGCCGACGAGCAGGGCTACGCGTTCATCGGGCCGGTGACGGTGACCTTCGAGCTCGACGAGGAGCTGCCCACCGGACGCTTCCAGGTCCGCAGCGCCGCGGTGGCGGGCGCCACCGGGCGGGGGCAGGACACGCTGAGCGCGGGCGGTGCCGGCGTGCCCTGGGTGGAGGTCGGCTCGACGACGTACGCCCTGGCCCGACCCACCACGCGCATCGGCCGCGGGGCCGACGCCGACCTGCGGATCGACGACCCGGGCATCTCGCGCAACCACGCCGAGCTGCGCCGGTCCGGCGGCGACGTGACCGTCGTCGACCTGGGCTCGACCAACGGCGTGGTCGTCGACGGTGAGCGGGTGGAGCAGGCCCGGCTGCGCAACGGCTCCCGGGTCGTCATGGGGTCGACGACCCTCGTCTTCCACGAGGGCCGGACATGAGTGAGATGTCGGAGCTGACGCTCACGATCATCCGGCTCGGGTTCCTCGCGGTGCTCTGGATGTTCGTGCTGACCGCGGTGAGCGTCATGCGGTCGGACCTGTTCGGGCGGCGCACGGCGTCGCGGCCGCAGCCGAGGCGGGGCCAGACCGCACCGCCCGCACGGCCGGCCCGCCAGGAGAAGCCGCCCAAGCCCACGAAGGGGAAGCGCGGCGTTCCGTCGACGCTGGTCGTCACGCAGGGCGCGCTGTCGGGCACCACGGTTCGGCTCGGGGACCAGCCGGTCACGCTGGGCCGGTCCCAGGAGTCGACGATCGTGCTCGACGACGACTACGTCTCCGGCCGGCACGCGCGCTTCTACCCCCGCGACGGGCAGTGGCTGGTGGAGGACATGGGGTCCACCAACGGCACCTACATCGACCGCACCAAGGTCACGTCGCCGACACCGGTCAAGATCGGCATGCCGGTGCGCATCGGCAAGACCGTCGTCGAGCTGAGGAAGTAACCCCGGCATGGCGCTCGCTCTCCGCTACGCCGCCAGGTCGGACACCGGCCTGATCCGGGCGATCAACGAGGACTCCGGCTACGCCGGGCCCCGGCTCCTCGTCATCGCCGACGGCGTCGGCGGCCACGCGGCGGGGGAGGTCGCCAGCTCGGTCGCGGTGGCCTCGCTGGCCACGCTGGACGAGGACTCACCCGGCGGTGACCTCCTCGATCGGCTGTCCACCGCGGTCAACAGCGCCAACCGGCACCTGCGCGACATGGTCACCGGCGACCCGGACCTCAAGGGCATGGGGACGACGCTGACCGCACTGCTGCGGGCCGGCTCCCGGTTCGGGATGGTCCACGTCGGTGACTCCCGCTGCTACCTGCTGCGCGGGGAGGAGCTCCAGCAGATCACGCACGACCACACGTTCGTGCAGACGCTCGTCGACGAGGGCCGCATCACCGCCGAGGAGGCGGACCACCACCCGCAGCGCAACCTGATCACCAACTCCCTCGACGGACGCGAGGGCATCGAGCTCGACCTGTCGGTGCGGGAGACCCGGGTGGGGGACCGGTACCTCCTCTGCAGCGACGGCCTCTCCGGCGTCGTCAGCGAGGAGACGTTGCGCGAGACGCTGCTCGACGAGGCGGACACCGAGGTCGTGGTGGAGCGGCTCGTCGACCTGGCGCTCAAGGGCGGCGGGCCGGACAACATCACCGCGATCGTCGCCGACGTCGTCGAGGTGGAGACCAAGCCGCCGTCCGCGGTTCCGGTGACGGTCGGCGCCGCCGCGGACGGCGTCGTCCAGCGTGGGCCGACGGACACGCCGGCCGGCAAGGCAGCGGCCCTGCGGCCTCCGCCGGAGGAGTCCGACGAGTTCGAGCACGAGCCACCCGAAGCCGGCCCAGGCCGCGGGAGGCTCGCCCTGCTGCTCCTGCTGCTGGTTGCCCTGCTCGCGGCCGGCTTGTACGGCGCGTACCGGTGGTCGCAGACGCAGTACTACGTCGGCGCACAGGGCGAGAACGTCGCCATCTTCCAGGGCCTCTCCCAGGACGTCGGCCCGTTGCGCACCTCACGGCTCTACTCGGAGGAGGACGTCGCGCTGACCGACCTCCCGCCGTACCAGCGCGAACGCGTCGAGGCGGACATCGCGACCCGCGGCCTCACCGACGCCCGCCGCATCGTCAAGACCCTCCGCGACCAGGCAGAGATCTGCCGCGAGCAGGCCGAAGCGACGCCGACCCCCAGCCCGAGCGCCAGTCCCAGTCCCAGCGCGAGCGACCAGGCCGCCGGCTCGGCGTCACCCAGCCCCTCCCCGAGTCCCTCGGCGACCCCGGACGGCGGGCCTGCTGCGACCGACTGCGGGGACGGCACGTGACCCGCCGCGCCGAGGGCGGCCGGGGCGGGCGGGGCACCGAGCTGGTGCTGCTGGCCTTCTCGCTGGCGATCGCCATGGCGGCGTACGCGTCGGTCGGCCTGGCCCACGACGGGACGCTGCCGGCCGGGATGCTCGGCTACGGGGGCGGGCTGGCCCTGCTCTTCGGCATCGCCCACGTGACGCTGCGGCGCTTCGCACCGGACGCCGACCCGGTGCTGCTCCCCGCCGCCACAGCGCTGAACGGGCTCGGGCTGGCGGTGATCCATCGCCTGGACCTGGCCTATGCGGACCGGGCCGAGCAGCTCGACCGCGTGGCGCCGTCCGCCGCAGCACCCGCCCAGCTGACCTGGACGGCGGTGGGCGTGGCGCTCTTCGTCGTCGTGCTGATCGTCGTGCGCGACCACCGGGTCCTGCAGCGGTTCACCTACACCGCGATGGTCGTCGGCATCGGCCTCCTCCTGCTGCCGCTGCTGCCGATCATCGGCACGACGATCAACGGCGCCCGGATCTGGATCCGGCTCCTCGGCTTCTCGTTCCAGCCGGGCGAGCTGGCCAAGATCGTGCTGCTCGTGTTCTTCGCCGGGTACCTGGTGGTCAAGCGCGACGTGCTCGCCCTGGCCAGCCGGCGGGTCATGGGGATCGACCTGCCGCGGGCCCGTGACCTCGGCCCGGTCCTGCTTGCCTGGGTCGCCAGCCTCGCCGTCCTGGTCTTCGAGCGCGACCTCGGCACCTCGTTGCTCTTCTTCGGGGTCTTCATCGCCCTGCTCTATGTGGCCACCGAGCGGTTGTCGTGGCTGCTGATCGGCGTCGCGCTGTTCCTGTCCGGATCGTTCCTCGCCTGGTCGCTGTTCGGCCACGTGCGTGAGCGCGTCGACATCTGGCTCAACGCGTTCGCCCCGCGCAACGTCTCCGACGACAGCTACCAGCTGGTGCAGGGACTGTTCGGGATGGGGACCGGCGGACTGCTCGGCAAAGGCCTCGGCCAGGGCCGGCCCGAGATCGTGCCGTACGCCCAGACCGACTTCATCGTCGCCGCCATCGGTGAGGAGCTGGGGCTGACCGGCCTGATGGCGGTGCTCGTCATCTACGCCATCATCGTCCAGCGCGGTCTGCGCACGGCGGTGGCCGTACGCGACTCGTTCGGCAAGCTGCTCGCCGCGGGACTGGCTTTCTCCGTCGCCCTGCAGGTGTTCGTCGTCGTCGGGGGAGTTACCCGCTTGATCCCGCTCACCGGGCTCACCCTGCCGTTCCTCTCTTACGGCGGCTCCTCGCTGGTCGCCAACTGGGCACTCGTCGCCCTCCTGCTGCGGATCAGCGACGCAGCCCGCCGACCCGCCCCGCCGCCGGCACCGCCGATGCAGGACGCCACGACCCAGGTGGTGCGATTGTGAGACCCCCACGCAATCGCTCGCTGCGCTCACGAGTCCGCGGGGACCCCGAATGAACGCCCCACTACGCAGGCTCTCGGTCGCGGTGATGCTGCTGTTCGGCCTCCTGCTGATCAACGCCAACTACCTGCAGGTGGTGGAGGCCGACTCGCTGCACAACGACAGCAACAACCCGCGGCTCATCGCCGAGGAGTACTCCCGCGAGCGCGGCCCGATCCTGGTGGCCGGCGAGCCGGTGGCGTCCAGCACCGCGACCGACGACCGGCTGAAGTACCTGCGCGAGTACGCCGACGGGAAACTCTACGCACCGGCCACCGGCTTCTACTCCCTGGTCTACGGCGCCAGCGGGATCGAGCAGGAGTCGAACTCGGTGCTGGCCGGCACCGACGACAGCCTCTTCGTGCGACGGGTGATCGACCTGCTCACGGGGGTGCAGCCGAAGGGCGGCAGCGTCGCGCTGACGCTCGACCCGAAGGCCCAGCAGGCGGCGTACGACGGTCTGCGAGCCAGGAACGCCAAGGGTGCGGTCGTGGCGGTCGACCCCAGCACCGGGGCCATCCTCGCGCTGGTGTCCACCCCGTCGTTCGACCCGAACCTGCTCGCGTCGCACTCGCCGTCCGACGTCCGCGCCAACTACGACCGGCTGAGCTCGGCCCCGTCGCGCCCGATGCTCAACCGGGCACTGCGCCAGACCTACCCGCCCGGCTCCACGTTCAAGATCGTCACTGCCTCGGCCGCACTCGAGAGCGGTCGGTTCAGCGCGGACTCCCAGGTCGACAACGGGTCGCGGCTCGACCTGCCGCTCACCGACGACACCCTGCCGAACTTCGACGGCGCCCCGTGCAGCTCGTCCGGACAGGCCACCCTGACCGACGCCCTCAAGCGGTCCTGCAACGTGGCGTTCGGCAAGATCGGTCTCGAGCTCGGCGACGACGCGCTGCGCACCCAGGCCGAGAAGTACGGCTTCAACAGTGCCTTCGAGGTCCCGATGCGAAGCGTCGCCAGCCGGTACCCCGAGGACCCCGACGAGCCGCAGACGGCGCTGACATCGATCGGCCAGTTCGACGTCAGCGCGACGCCGCTGCAGATGGCGATGGTCGCGGCCGCCGTCGCGAACCGCGGCGTGCTGATGGCGCCCTACCTCGTGCAGGAGGTCCAGGCCCCTGACCTGTCGGTGATCGACAGTGCCCGCCCGCGCGAGCTGAGCACGCCGATCAACCCGCAGACCGCCGCCGCGCTGGCGCAGATGATGACGGCCGTCGTCGACGACGGCACCGGCCCCAACGCCGCTATCCCGGGGATCAAGGTGGCGGGCAAGACCGGGACCGCTCAGCAAGGTGACAACCGCAAGCCCCATGCCTGGTTCGTGTCCTTCGCCCCGTCCGACACCGAGGCGAAGGTGGCGGTCGCGGTGGTCCTGGAGGAAGGCGGCGACGCCGCCGAGGTCAGCGGGAACGAGCTCGCCGCTCCCATCGCCAAGGCCGTCATGCAGGCGGTGCTCGACCGGTGAGGCCGGCCTCCGACCAGATCCTCGGCAGCCGCTACCGGCTCACCGACCGCATCGCCGGGGGCGGCATGGGTGAGGTCTGGCGCGCGCAGGACGACGTCCTCGGTCGCGAGGTCGCCGTCAAGATCCTGCGCCGCGAGTACGCCGATGACCCGACGTTCCTCGAACGCTTCCGGGCGGAGGCGCGCCACACGGCGAACCTGTCCCACCCCAACATCGCCGCGGTGTACGACTTCGGAGAGGGCGAGGCCGGCAGCGACGGCGACGCCGGCAGCCCGTTCCTGGTGATGGAGCTGGTGCCCGGCGACCCCCTCTCCACGCTGGTCAGCCGTCACGGGGTCCTCGAACCCGCCCAGGCCGTGGATGTGATCGGGCAGGCCGCGCTGGGTCTGCAGGCCGCTCACGACGCCGGGGTGATCCACCGCGACGTCAAGCCCGGCAACATCCTCGTGACGCCCGACGGCGAGGTGAAGATCACCGACTTCGGCATCGCCCGCGCGACGAACTCCGTCCCGCTGACGCAGACCGGCGCCATCATGGGCACGGCCTACTACATCTCGCCTGAGCAGGCCAGCGGCGGGTCGGTCACTCCCGCCAGCGACATCTACTCGCTCGGCATCGTCGCCTACGAGTGCCTGACCGGCCGCCGACCCTTCGCCGGAAACACTCCCGGGAGCGTCGCCCGGGCTCAGGTCCGCGACCAGCCGCCAGCGCTGCCGGACAGCCTTCCGGCGCCGGTCCGTGACCTGGTGATGCGGATGCTGGCCAAGGAGCCGCAGCTGCGCCCGAACAGCGCCGGCGAGCTCGGCCGGGAGGCGCTCGCGCT